>NZ_VOZE01000002.1:0-279920 GCF_013419925.1 Acinetobacter sp. YH12045
ACTGTGTTTCAGAAAGCTTCTTTGAATCGATATATTTCATCCGCAGATTATGCATGAATATTTAAAATTCTTCGGTACAAATAATCAGCAAGAGACTGTTCGTTTTTTGATTTATGAAAGAGGCTTATTAATTACTAGAATATTTTTTGCAGGCGTAATTTTAACCTCTACAACTGCTTTTGCGAATTCAACGCAGTGTAAAGATGATTATGAAAAAATCATTGCCAAAGAAATTAAAGATATCGGCACAGCCTTAAATAAGGGTAATTATGCATTAATCACCGAAAAAACAGATTCATCTATTATCAATTATGCAGGTGGTAAAGATAAATATAATGCCATATTAGAACTTGCTGCAAACTCCTTTAAACAAAATAAAATATATGTCTCTCAAGTTGACACTCATCCTCCAAAACAAAGTTATATCATTGGTAGAAATGAGTTTTGTGCCGTACCTAAACAAGTCACGATTTCTATGAATGGTCGAAAAATGACAGGTGATCTTTCATTCATGCTTGCCGTACGTCCAATTGAAAGTAAGGAGTGGAAATACATTGATGGTGCGGGTCTTCAAAAGAATCCTGATATGATTTACACGCTATTCCCTGATTTTCCTCGTGATAACAAGACTCCCTTCATTGAATAAAGATTTTAATATTTAACATTACTGCTTTTTAAAGCAAGTATTTTAAAAAGCTGTAATGTTAAATCTATAACAATTCGGTCAGTACTGGACAAAAATATAATTTAACTAAATAATTAAACAATACACTTTTATTTAACAATTTTTCTTACTATAAACAAAAGAAAATAAAACTGTATCATTCATATCATATGTAATTGACTCTACAGAATAATCCCAACCAAATGTTTCCAATAAAGATTTGCAAATAACATTCTTTACAGAATCTGATTTTGCATACTCTTCTAACAAATATATTTTATCTTTTGGAAATGTATAATTATCCATCTGATATATTAATTTAATAGTTGCACCATCTCTGTATATATCTTTCCAAACTGTATATGCATTATTTTTCTTTGGCAGCGTTTGTTTAACGTCGAGAATTGCATCATCTACAAGCAACAAATTTTCATCAGCACCGCTTTTTGCCGTACAACTAACCATTAACATAACAAATATAAATAAACTTAGTATTTTCATCTAATTCTCAAAATATTTTTCAGTGTGAAGATATGTACAATAGATTTATCTTACAAGATTCCTCCACGTTCTTCTTACTTCAATATTGAAACGCATCTCAAGGAAATTAAGAAAAAAATCAATCATAGCCACCGCTCCCTAAATTTTGTAGAATAGCGTTTTTACCCCATGGTGCTTTTCTATGACCGCTTGGACTGCTCATGTCACTGTTGCTACAGTCGTTGAAAAAGACGGAAAATTCCTATTTGTTGAAGAACATACAGAAGGTGTGACCCATACTGTATTTAATCAACCTGCAGGTCATGTTGAAGCTGGCGAAACCATTATTGAAGCCGCCATTCGAGAAACCATGGAAGAAACAGGTCATGATGTAGAAATCACGAACCTCCTAGGCATGTATACTTATACTCCTCCGATGTTCCCTGATCGTACTTATTTCCGTTTCTGTTTCTTAGCTAAGGACATTCAGTACCATTCCGATGCACAGTTAGACACAGGTATTGTCGGTGCAGTATGGATGACGCTTGATGAACTCATTGAGTCTGCCCGTGCGCGCAGTCCATTAGTCATCAAAGCTGTACAAGATGCTCTTTCAGGTCAAAAATTTCCTTTATCGCTCATTTACGAGCACCAAAATTCTCCCTTAATTTCAAATTTGGATGCTTAATCCTATGCAACAACGTGTCATCGTCGGTATGTCTGGTGGTGTAGATTCTTCTGTATCTGCAGCACTTTTACTTCAACAAGGTTATCAAGTTGAAGGTCTTTTCATGAAAAACTGGGAAGAAGATGACGGCACGGAATACTGTACGGCAATGGAAGATCTTGCCGATGCTCAAGCTGTTTGTGACAAAATTGGTATCAAACTTCATACCGCAAACTTTGCGATGGAATATTGGGACCGTGTCTTTGAGCATTTTTTAGAAGAATATGCCGCTGGTCGTACACCAAATCCAGATATTCTCTGCAATAAAGAAATTAAATTCCGTGCATTTCTTGACCATGCTGTGAACTTAGGTGCTGACTTTATTGCGACAGGCCATTATTGCCGTCGTGGTGAAACGCTAAAAAATTCACGTGGTGAAGAGTATGCACCTCTACTGCGTGGCCTAGACAACAATAAAGACCAAACCTATTTCCTACATGCAGTGCATGGTCGTGAAATTAACAAAACTTTGTTCCCTGTAGGTGAAATTGAAAAACCACAAGTGCGTAAAATCGCTGAAGAATTAGGTCTAATCACCGCGAAGAAAAAAGACTCTACTGGCATCTGCTTTATTGGCGAACGTCGATTTAATGACTTCTTAAAGCAATATTTACCTGCTCAACCCGGAAAAATCGTCTTAGACACGGGTAAAGAGGTTGGTGAACATCACGGCTTAATGTACTATACGCTCGGCCAACGTGGTGGCATCGGTCTTGGTGGTCTAAAAGGTGCTGAAGAAGGCGCTTGGTTTGTACTTCACAAAGACATTGAGGGTAACCGCCTAGTCGTTGGTCAAGGTCATGAACATCCACTCATGCAAAGCACCATTTTATGGTCTGAAGCGATTGATTGGGTGGCTGGTGAACAAGAGATTCCTGAATCAGGTTTCCGCTGCACAGCGAAAACTCGTTATCGTCAGCCTGACCAAGACTGTACATTATTTAAAGACTCTACAGCGCCAAATGGTGTGCGTGTCGAATTCGATGAGCCACAACGTGCTGTTACACCGGGTCAAAGTGTGGTGTTCTACACCGGTGAAGTTTGTTTAGGTGGCGGTGTGATTCATCATACCAATGCGCCTAAACCGGATTTTATTGTATAAGGATTGTTTCGGATGACAGAGTTACCGTTTCAACAGCCTCAGACTCTGAATACTCGCCAAAATCGTGCATTGGCGTTAGCTGCTGTTTTTCAAGCGACGCAGCTAACCCATATGACCGCATTGACGGGTACGCAAAGTATTGGTGAAAGCGGTAATTTTTATTTTGAACATCTCATCAAAGCCAGTTTAAATATCCGTCCCAAGTCGAATCAGTCTAGTCAGACGCTCGATTTTTTTAGTGGTTTGGCGGATATTTCACTGGGTTTAAAGACCTTAGAAAGTAGCATTACTCAACCCTTCAATACATCTCCCAAATCTAGACTTCCTAAACTTGCTAATACCAAGCTACCCATGACGTATGCGATGGCGTTATTACAGTTAGAAAAGAAAGTCTACAGCAATCCCAAATTTGTCGAAACCATTGAACAATCCCAACAAAAAATCCTAAGACAGCTTTCTTTTTTCGATAATAATTATTTACATCCAAGTATCATTGCCAATTTAGCGCAAACCTATATTGAAACTGCTGGCCAAATTAATCCACGTATTATGGTTCGTGGTAATGCCGAAGCATTTAAAGACACCTCTCATACCAATCGCATTCGCGCCACCTTATTTACCGGCTTACAAATGGCACATTTATGGCGTCAGCTCGGTGGTAGCTCATGGGGTATGATTTTCAGTAAGCGCAAGCTACTACAAGATATTCAAGATCTTGCCCGTTTACAGTATCAGGTGGTTTAACTGATGCAGTACGGGCTTTTTGTTTTACGTTTAATTCCAAAATTTAAGGAATCGCTATGAACGCTTTAACCGCACTTTCTCCATTAGATGGACGTTACGCAAGCAAATGTGATGCTCTACGTCCCTTCCTCTCTGAGTTTGGTTTAATCCATGCTCGTGTGACTGTTGAAGTGCGTTGGTTACAAGCGCTTGCAAACCGTCCTGAAATCACTGAAGTTCCAGCGTTCAGTGCTGAAACGAATGCTGCGCTTGATGCAATTGTTGCGAACTTCTCTGAAGACAATGCAAACCGCATTAAAGAAATTGAACGTACAACAAACCATGACGTAAAAGCAGTTGAGTACTTCTTAAAAGAGCAAATCGCACATATCGATGAGCTTAAAAATGCAGGCGAATTTATTCACTTTGCATGTACATCAGAAGACATCAACAACTTGTCACACGCTTTAATGCTTAAAAATGGCCGTGAAGTTTTAGTTGCAGCAATGCAGCAAATCATCGATTCAATCGTTGCTTTGGCTGAAAAACATGCTGAACAACCAATGTTGTCTCGTACACACGGTCAAACTGCTAGCCCAACAACTTTGGGTAAAGAAATGGCGAACGTAGCTTACCGCCTTGCACGTCAAATCAAACAATTCAAACAAGTTGAACTTCTAGGTAAAATTAACGGTGCTGTAGGTAACTACAACGCTCATTACTCTGCTTACCCTGAAATTAACTGGCCTGCTCATTCTCAAGCTTTTGTAGAGTCTTTAGGTTTAACCTTCAACCCGTACACGACTCAGATTGAACCGCATGACTACATGGCGGAACTTTTTGATGCGCTACGTCGTTTCAACACAATCTTAATCGACTTTAACCGTGACGTTTGGGGATACATCTCACTTGGTTTCTTCAAACAACGTTTGAAAGAAGGCGAAGTTGGTTCTTCAACAATGCCACATAAAGTTAATCCAATTGACTTCGAAAACTCTGAAGGTAACTTGGGTATTGCGAATGCGGTATTGGCTCACCTTGGTGAAAAACTTCCTGTATCTCGTTGGCAGCGTGACTTAACTGACTCAACTGTGCTTCGTAACATGGGTGTTGGTTTTGCACAAAGCTTGATTGCATTTGAAGCTTGCTCTAAAGGTATTGGCAAACTTGAGTTGAATGCTCAACGTATTCTAGAAGACCTAGACCATGCTCAAGAAGTTCTTGCTGAACCAATTCAAACTGTAATGCGTCGTTATGCAGTTGAAAAACCTTACGAAAAACTTAAAGCCCTAACTCGTGGTCAAGCAATGACTCGCGAAATGATGGTTGATTTCGTAAATGGTAACGAGTTAGAAGCTGTTCCAGCTGCTGACCGTGCACGTCTTGCTGAAATGACACCTGCAACATATACAGGTAATGCATCAACTCAAGCAAAACAAATTGCTGAATTAATTTCAAAGATCTGATTTCTAAAATCTAATTTTAAATAGATCAAAAAAACGAGGCTTCATGCCTCGTTTTTTATTTCCACCTATATACTCCTTCTCTCTTTGAGATGAGGAGCATGCTCCGCAAGAGGATGAGAATTTCCACCTCCAAACCCTCTTATACAAGGAGAGAGAAAATTTAGAAGTAATTTTATTCTGCAGGGCAATATTTCGCCCAATCATCTTTCATCCGTTGTAATTCACAGCCTGTTAAAACATCTGAATAATAAATATAATATGTGGCATTGGGATACTGAATTTCATGGCGAAACATCATGCCGCGCAAAGACACAGAGAGCTCTTCTGGAAAATCATCTGTTAAATTAAGTTCTTCAAACTCATAGTTAAAATAACAATTTTGAGTCGCAATAAATGCCTCAACAACGGCCATAGTTACTTCCAAATACATAAACTTCGATATACATCTGAGTTTAATACAATCTTTTTGAAAATACTTATCCCTAGTTGCTAGCTGATGACATTTGAAAAAATAATGCACAAATTCTAACGCCGTCGAACTAACACCTTTCATCGCATTATGGCTATACTTGCCGCGAATTATAAACATTGCACACCGATAAAAAATTTGAGCTTTGCCTTTTCATGATTGATTTCAAATTAAAACTTAAGCACATCTTAGCTTTTGCGTTATTAACGCTTGCCATTGTGATCGCCAGTATCCAACCTTTAGAAATGGAAGCATATATCCTCCATCAAATCGGCACAGCGTTTATGCTGATCGTGTTACTCGTTTTCCTCTATAAAATAGGGCTAACTTTCACAACAGTTTGCCTGTATCTTGGCTTTTTACTGATTCATGTCATTGGTGCCCATTATTTATATTCTTATGTGCCTTATTCTGAATGGACACAAGCTCTCCTCGGTTTCAATCTTGACCAAAGCATGGGATGGAGTCGGAATATGTATGATCGGCTTGTACATCTTGCCTATGGTTTGCTGCTCTACCCGTTCTTTTATCGCATATTTCAAATCTGGCTACCGCAGTTAAAAGCCGGAACACTCTTTTTATTGGTCGTACAATTCGTCATGGCGACCAGTTTATTTTATGAATGGATCGAATGGCTGATTGCCATTGGCTTATCACCAGAGGACGCTGAAAATTACAATGGGCAACAAGGTGATATTTGGGATGCGCATAAAGATATGCTGCTTGCAACATTTGGTGCGATGATCACTGGCGGCCTTTTATATTTCAATCTGAAAAAATCTTAAATAAAAAAAGCACTCATCAGAGTGCTTTTTTATCGCTATATTCATGAATGGATGTATTAATAATTAATAGAGTGGTAGCACATTTAAGGATTGATCTAACGGATCTAATGTGCCCCATGCTGTTTGGAACGCTGCATTCGAAACTGCTGTCCCACCCGATACAGGATTGATGGACGCATTTAAATAAGATGAATCATCTGATATTACATCAAGAGCATTGTTTGGCTCTTGATTGCTCAATAAGCTGTTCAAATCGATTTGATCATCAGAAATAAAAGAGCTTATTTCGTTTAAGCCAAAGCCCGACACACTGTGCTGCGCAAGTACATCAAATACATTATTATCATCTATTAACTGCGATGCTTGATCATGTAATTCATTCGAAGCCTGTTCTTCTGAGATCAAGAATAAACTCGCTTTAGCAACTGTCATCGCTTCAACTGTAAAATCAAATGCTGAGCTTTTGGCACTGGTATTTCCAGCTAGATCCGTTTGGGTAAAACTATAGCTATACTTACCTGCCGCTAAGTCAGATTCTGGTGTATACAACCATTTTCCACTGGTATCTGCTTTGACCGTTGCCACTGCGACGCCATTTTTATAAATGGTAATCGTGGCATTGGCCTCACCTTTACCTTCAAAACTTGGGGTGGAATCTTGCGTGCTCTCCCCCTGTTTAATGGTGAGCTTTGTAGTCTCGCGATCATCATACACAGTCGTTAATGTCGGCGCGGATGGTGCAATAGTGTCTTTTGTCCCAATCACTTGCGTGCTCTTTGAGCTATTGCCAGCGGCATCTGTCGCAGTCACTTGGACAACATTATTATCTGTTATTGCGCTGCTTAATTTCACCGTATAGCGACCATCATCACCTACAGTTGCGGTACCAAGCGTATTTCCTGCACTGTTTTTAATAGTAATTTTGGCACCAATTTCAGCGCTTCCCGACACTTCTGTACCATCTGTATTGAGTGTTGCTGTTGGTGCAACGGGTGCCGTATTATCCGTTCCAGCAGTGACATTTAACGGTATCGATTGATTGCCTGCCGCATCAACCACAATAATGGTTGTCTTATTACTATCCGACAGTGCTGGGGACAATGTCAGTTTAAATTGACCTTTGGTATCTACCGTAGTGGTGGCGATGACTTGTGAATTTGCATCTAATATTTGAATGGTGCTATTGGCTTCAGCCGTACCAACCAGTTCAGTTCCGGATTTATTCACTTCAATTTTAGGTTGATCGGGTCGAAGCGTATCTTTGCCCATCTCAACCGACTGCGCTTCAGATTTGTTGCCAGCTTTATCTTCTACAATGACTTTAGCCGTCTCACCTGCTTGTAAAGTATTACTTAATGCAATGGAGAAATTGCCATCACTTGCCGCAGTCACAGGCCCACCTAAAAGCGTTGTGCCATCTGCAGCATAAACATAAACTTTTGAACCCGCTTCGGCAAAACCAGAGACAAACTTACCGCTTTCATCCACTTGTGCATTTGCAGCGTCTGGGGCGATCGTATCTTTACTACCCGTTAAAATCGTCGATTGTGAACTATTTCCCGCCTTGTCTTTCGCATACAAAATCACGCGATTGCCGTCTGTAATCGCGTCATCTAAAGTAATTTTATAGTTGCCATCGGCATCTGCTTTAGATTGACCAATCGTATTGCCTTTCGCATCTACGATATAAACCGTTGCACCCACTTCCGCCTTACCGGACACGACTTTTCCGTCACTATCAAAACTTCCAGTTGGCGTACTTGGCGCTGTTTTGTCATTGCTAGAGGATTTATCATCTTCTTTGTCAAATGCCAGCAAATATACCGCTTCTGCACCTAAGATCGCCAATCCCGCCTTAAGTAGCGATGGTGAACCATCATCTTCACTTGCAACTTCTGTAGCTTGAGCTGGTGTTGTCGCCTGATTTAATTGAGTCGATGCAGCTAAAGGTTGCATAAATTCATTCACAGAACGATAGCTAATTGTTTTGCCATCGACATCCATTTCAACCAATTCAAATTGCTCTGGCCCACTATGCACGAGCAAAGAATTATCAGAGCCAAAGTCATCTGTATAAAAATCATCAATCACAATTTTTTGACCATTTTTCAGGGTAATCACACATTGATTACCTACCCTATGGATCGACTGAATATCGGCTGGCTTGAGTTCTAACTGAATAACGGACGGTTGAGATATTTGTATTTTTGTGGCCTGAGTTTCTTTTAAAATCGTTTGATCTTTCTTTGATATCACGACAATTTTTGTCATTTCGCCCTCAGTGTTATTATGTAATAAACATCTAATAAATAATTAGTTAAGTACCTTATCAAATTGGTGCTGAACAGACAAACCATTCTGGATGTAAATTCATCAGAATTATATTTATTTAATTTTTCACCTTAAATTCTACGCCAATAACAGCGGTTTCTATGGTTCTATCCATTTTAATATTTTAGATTCAGCCAAGTTTGGATAATCAAAATTATCAAAGTATTTATAAATGATTGCTGTTTATTAGCCGCGCTTGCTGCAATTTTCAAAGTAGCGTCATTTAGAATAAAAAAAGCTCACCGAAGTGAGCTTTAAAGACATCATAACAAAAACGATTTTAGAGTTTAGGATCACGCAACTGCACGAGACTCGAATTGGCTTTGCTCAATGACTCCATCACTTTAGACATGACTGCAGGAACCAATGAATCCGCAATTTGTGCTGCTTGTAAGCCCAACTTCTCACCAAGTGTTGGCTTTTTGCGGGTTTCAATCATATATACATCATGTTGTGGCATGAGACTTAATAGATATTCATCTGACGTTTGGAGCTTATCGACTAGATTAAGATCAAGAGCATCTTGCCCATACCAATGCTCACCTGTTGCGACTTTATCGACATTGAGCTGAGGACGGTATTTTTCAACAAAGTGTTTAAACAAGTTATGGGTTTGCTGCAACTCTTCTTCAAATTTGGCTTTACCTTCAGCAGTATTTTCACCAAACATCGTTACGGTACGTTTGAACTGACCCGCAGTATACAACTCAAAATCGATATGCTTTTCTTTCAATAAACGGTTAAAGTTCGGCACTTGTGCAACCACACCAATCGAACCTACTACGGCAAATGGTGCTGAAACAATTTCATTTGCAATGCAGGCCATCATATAGCCACCGCTTGCAGCAACTTTGTCCACACAAATGGTTAAGTTAAATCCAGCATCACGTAAACGTACCAATTGTGCTGCAGCCAGACCATAGCCATGCACCATCCCGCCTGGACTTTCTAAACGTAAAACTACGCGGTCGCGCCCAGCTTTTGCTGTCGCTAAGATTAGGGTAATTTCTTCACGAAGGCTTGTCACCGCCGATGCAGCGGTATCACCATTAAAATCGATCACATAAATTTTTTGGTTATTCTTTTTACGTGCGCGCGCTTCTTTTGATAATTGTTGGCTTAGTTGCAGCAGCTCAAGTTTAGATGCAGTGGTTTGCGCAATTTTTTTTCGTTGTTCATTAATACGTGCATTTAAGTGACTTACACGAATTTCCGCAGGCAACTTGGGATTATGAAATAGCATAAAATTGAAACTCATTTAATTCATATTTATGTTGTATAACATGTGGGTTGCATCACAAAAATTCAATCTATTTTTTGAAAATAATTCTCATTGAGCCAAATTGAGCATTTTATTTTTATCAAGACTTTTTGACCTAATTATTGACTTCATAAAAAAAGAGCCTTTCGGCTCTTTTTTAGACAGACTAGATTAGCCAAAACGCCCGGTAATATACGCTTCAGTCAATTGATGATCCGGTTGAGTAAAGACTTTTTCAGTGGAATTCACTTCAATCAAATCACCCAAATGGAAATATGCGGTACGGTCAGATACACGTGCTGCTTGTTGCATCGAGTGCGTCACAATCGCAATGGTATATTGCGCTGAAAGTTCAGTGATGAGTTCTTCTACTTTTGCAGTTGCAATCGGATCCAGTGCTGAACAGGGTTCATCCATCAAAATCACTTCAGGACTGACTGCAATGGTTCGCGCAATACAAAGACGTTGCTGCTGACCACCTGAAAGCCCCGTACCCGGTTGGCTCAAACGGTCTTTCACTTCATCCCAAAGACCTGCTTTACGCAGACTATTTTCAACAATTTCTTCCATGTCGTATTTGTCACGCGCCAATCCATGCAGTTTTGGACCATAAGCGACATTATCAAAGATTGACTTTGGAAATGGGTTCGGCTTTTGGAAAACCATACCTACTTGGGCACGCAGTAATACCACATCAAGATTTGGATCATAGATGTCTTGATTATCCATGAGCACTTGTCCTGTCACACGACAAGAATCAATCGTGTCATTCATACGGTTGAGCGTACGCAGGAAAGTTGACTTACCACAACCAGACGGTCCAATAAACGCGATCACTTCATTTTCATAAATGTTCAGATCAATGCCTTTGATCGCTTCAGATTCGCCATAGTACACATGCACATCATTGGTACTGATTTTCACATTGGTCGATTTCGCATCTTTTTTCGCACTAGATTGCGTATCGAACTGTGACACAAACGCAGTATTGGTTTGTTTTTGGCTGCCCTGAGCAGAGGTAAATTGTGTTTGTTCTGGATTCACGGACTTATCCTGATCTAAGGAATTCTTTTCTGTTGTAACGACGCTATTCATATAATGCCCTCAATTACCAGCGTACTTCAAATTTCTTACGTAACCAGATGGCTAAACTGTTTAAGCCGATCATGAGAGCAAGAAGTACAATGATTGCTGCTGCGGTACGCCCTTCAAAGAAGTTACGTAGCTCATTACCTTGCCAAAGGAAAATTTGTACAGGTAATGCAGTGGATTGATCTAAAGGAGTGGCTGGTACACTTGCCACAAAGGCACTCATACCAATCAATAATAATGGAGCAGTTTCTCCTAGGGCTTGCGCAACACCAATAATGGCACCGGTTAAGATACCTGGTAATGCCAGTGGCAAGACGTGGTGAAATACAGTTTGTAAACGTGATGCACCCAAACCTAAAGCGGCTTGACGGATCGATGGAGGAACAGCTTTTAGTGAAGCACGTGTGGTAATAATGACCGTTGGCAAAGTCATCAAACTTAAGACTAAACCACCAACCACAGGAGCCGAAAGCGGCATATGCATCCAACCAATAAAGATCGCTGCACCAAGCAAACCAAAGACAATCGAAGGAACCGCTGCTAGATTGTTAATATTGACTTCGACAACATCGGTAATCCAGTTTTTAGGTGCAAACTCTTCTAAGTAAATTGCAGATGCTACACCAATTGGAATCGAAATAATGATCACGATCAGCATCATAAATAACGACCCCATAAACGCCCCAGCTAAACCTGAAGTTGCAGGTGAGCTACGAGAGTCTGGATTCTTAAATATTTCAGTATTAAATGAGTTAGTAATAACACCATCAGCTTTAAGTTTATCTGCAAGTTGGCGTACTTCTAGGCTCAATTGTTGCTGTTCATCAGGCAAGCTGCGGTCAATATTACCAGCCAACCAGACATCGACATTAGCATCTGCAAGGATTTTAAAATCTTGTTTTTGACCAATCAATGACGGATCTGCCATTACCATGTCACGTAAGCGATAAGCTTCTGAACTTGTATATAAACTGTTGAGATCATCACGTTGTGAGGCAATCGCTGGATCTTTTGCTATGATGCCATTTACGATGAGCGCATCCCAATCCACCATGCCCATTTCAGTTTGCCAAGCAATGTAACGCTCTTGGAACTGTGCAGGTGATTCACCTTCTTTTTGAATTGGTTTCGCACCAACTTTGACAATGTTTGGATCAAAAAACACAGGTACCGTCATTGAGCTTTGCCAAAATGCAGGTAAACCTTTGGCTAAAATACTACCAAACAATAGCACGACGAAAAATAAACCAGTCACTACTGCACTAAAGCCCAAGACACGGAAGGTCTTTTCTTTACGATGTCTTTTCGCCAAAGAGTTTTCAATGATTTTCTTACGTTTTTCACGAAGCTCAGCGGCTGCATGTGAATCAAATTTTTGATCCATGTTTGATGTATTCGTCGTACTCATTCGTATTGCTCACGGTATTTACGCACAATGTACAGTGCAACAATATTCAGCCCTAAGGTAATCACAAACAGTGTTAAACCGAGTGCAAAAGCAACTAATGCTTGAGGACTCGCAAAATCTGTATCACCTGTTAATTGGTTTACGATGGTAATAGTGACGGTAGACACCGCTTCGAGTGGGTTGATATGCAGTAAAGGACTGTTCCCTGCTGCAAGCACCACAATCATGGTTTCACCAATCGCACGAGATGCTGCCAATAAGAATGCACCGATGATGCCCGGCAATGCAGCTGGAATCACTACTTGGCGAATGGTTTCTGATTTTGTAGCACCCAAACCGAGTGAACCGTCACGAAGCGCGCGAGGGACTTGGGTAATGATGTCATCAGATAATGATGAAACGAATGGGATAATCATAATCCCCATCACAAAGCCTGCTGTTAAAGCACTGGTTGCATTAATATCGAGTCCGATATATGCGCCAAGTTGTTTTGCAAAGGGTCCAATAATCATTAAGGCAAATACACCATAAACAATCGTTGGAATACCTGCGAGAACTTCAATGGCCGGTTTTGCCCAAGCACGGAAACTTGGCTTTGCATATTCAGCCAAGTAAATAGCAATCATCAAACCAACAGGAACAGCAACCAATAGCGCAATACCACTGACCATGAGTGTGCCCCAAAGAAGTGGCAGCAAACCATAACTACCTTCGGCATTCCCTGATGTACTAAAACCGGGGTTCCATTCAGTGCCTAAGAAGAAATCGAGTGGACTGACAAAACTAAAGAAACGCATGGCTTCACTAAACATCGACATCACAATGCCAACTGTTGTCAGGATTGCGACACCGGAACATAATGCCAATGCGATATTAATGACTTTTTCGACTTGGTTACGTGCACGATATTTTTCTGCGATGCGGCGTTTAGCCATGACTAAACCAATCAATGCCGCACAAATCACAACGGCCAATTTTGCATATGAGCCGATGCTTTCAATTTTCTTTAACTGTTCTGCTGCTGCAAGTTCATATGCAGCTGGCGTATCACTTACTCCAAAACCAGAAGCAATCGCTTGAACGCGGTCAACCATTACGCTCGTGCTTGCAGGATCTAAACTTAAACGAATATTTTCAGGGACATTATTTAAAATAACGTGTTGAAAAATACTCGGTTCAACCAAGTTCCAAACAATCAAGATTAGAAAAGCGGGAATCCCACACCATAAAGCGACCAAAACACCATAATAGCCCGGTCGTGAATGCAACATTGCTGAGTTATTGCCTTTACCTGCAAGTTTGCGACTTTTGGTCAGTCCAACTTGATAAGCGATTGCAATAATTGCGAGCAACACACCAATAAGTAGCAGATTCATGTAATCTCCACTGTTTTTTCAAAAGCCCTTCTTGAAAAAACTGTTTCTTTGCAAAAAGCCAATGGCAGGTCAATCCTGCCATTGGCTGTTTCAATCCAATTATTTAACTGCTTTACCAGCTTTAAAGTTTGCAAGAACTGCAGCGCGCTCTTTATCAGACATTGAAATTAAGCCTGCTTTTTCAAGCTTAGAACCTTTACCAGATACTTTTTTGCTTACAAAGAATTCTGTAAATTCTTTCAAGCCTTTGATTGATTTAAGATGCTCACCTTTCACGTAGAAGAACAATGGACGTGATACAGGGTAAGAACCATTCAGAATTGTTTTCTCAGATGGCGCAACATTGTTTACTGTCGCTACACGTAATTTGTCACGGTTTTGATCATAGAAACCTAAACCGAATACACCTACAGCGTTAGGTGAAGTTTTTAAGCGTGCCAATGTCTCTGTATAGTCACCAGCAATTTCAATTACACGGCCATCTTTACGGAATGTAGAACATGCCTTTTTCTTTACATCTTTATCTAGCTTCGCAAATGCTTGGTAAGTTTCACAGCCAGCATCTACCATTTTCTCTTGGAATACTTCACGAGTACCGTGATTTGATGCAGGAATAACTAAAGTGATTGCTTCGTTTGGTAAAGTTGGGTCGATTTGATTCCAACGTGTGTATGGGTTTGGAACCAATTTACCTTTTGAAGGTAATTCAGCAGCAAGTGCAGCAAATACGTGCTGTGGGCGAAGTTTGAATGCGGCTTTTTTAGCGTTTGATGCAAACACGATACCGTCATAACCTACTTTAATCTCAAGAACTTGGTTTACACCTGCTTTTTTACAAGCAGCAAGCTCAGTGTCTTTAATTTTACGAGATGCATTAGCAATATCGATAGTGTTATCACCAACGCCATTACAGAATTGTTTCAAACCACCAGAAGTACCACCAGAACCTACAACAGGTGCTTTAAATTGTGGGAATGTATTACCAAACTCTTCTGCAACAATACTTGCGTAAGGCAAAACTGTAGAAGAACCAGCAATTTGGATCGTGTCACGAGCTGCATTTGCAGTTGTTGCAACAGCTGCCCCTGAAAGTGCCAACGCAATTGCGATATGATTGAAGCGCATTCTCATCTCTCTTTATTGATGCATTTATTGGAGTACGCCACTTTCTAATAAAGTCTTGTACTTTTTCGATATACGCATTTTGATTTTAGAGTATGACAGTTAGGTTACATCTTTATGACGCTTTTATGATAATTGATGATTGCTCATTGATTTAAATATAATTCTTTATTTTTCAATACGTAATAAAATTTATCAAAGTATTGGTCTTATATATTTCTACTTTGATATCCGTAAGAATTCATATCACTGTCATATTTTGTCTTATTTTCTTTTTTCAAATTCTCCTCTTTTTCTGAATGATACACATTTGCATGTTCGATTTTTTATTCCATGTTATTCCAATAATTGAAATTTCATTACATTTTTAGTTAGCTCAATATGCAAGTTTACATAAAAACAGAGCCTAAAATAACCAGTAAAGCCATTGCGACATTTAATCCAGGCTTGCCTGTGCATATGACTTTTGAAGAACATGACTGGCACTTACTTGCGAAATATTGGTATCCGATTGCACTCGCTCGAGACATTACAAAACAGCCTTATGGCACCATGCTTTTAGATATGCCGCTCGTTATTTATAAAATGGGAGATGAACTGATTGTAGCTAAAAATGCCTGCCCATACCGCGACGTACCTCTAAGTTTAGGCAAGAATGATGGTCAAGGCGTGGTCTGCCGATATCGTGGCTTACGCTTTGATGAACATGGTCATTGCAACCGTATTCCTGCACATCCAGAATACAAAATTTCACCTCGCTTTAATTTACGCACCTATGCAGCGGTAGAGCGCTATGGTTTGATCTGGTGCAATCTGACGGCTCATTCTGAAGCTGAACCCAATATACCTAGCATGCCGAATTGGGAGAATACCGAATATCAACAATTGGTTTGTCCTACTATAGATTTTCAATGTTTTGCAGGCCGGCAGCTTGAAGGTTTTATTGATGTTGCGCATTTTGCATGGGTACATCCCGATACGTTTGGCGACCCTGCAAATGTAGAAGTACCTGACTACACGACCATCGAAACAGAAACTGGCTTTAATGCAGACTATTGGAGCAGTGTTGGGCGCTATCCAATTGGTTTAGAACAGCGCGGACAAGAGGGTTTCCAATGGCTGCGCCATTTTGAAATTCATCTGCCGTTTACTGCAACGCTGACGATTCATTTTCCAAATAACAGCAAGCAAGTGATTATGAATGCGGCTTCACCGATGACTGCTCGTTCTACCCGTCTATTTGCTCCCATTTGCCGCAATTATGACAAAGACTTACCTGTCGAAGATGCTTATGACTTTAACCTGAAAATATTTGAGGAGGACCGTTTGGTCTCTGAATCGCAAAAGCCTGAATATTTACCCTTAGATTTAAGCATCGAAGCGCATTTTCCATGCGGACCGCAGTTCCAGCATGTACCGCAAATTATTGCGTAAAAAAGGTTTTAGTCCATTATTTGCGGCATAACATCAATATCGTATTGCATTCACCTCACCCTAACCCTCTCCTACAAGGAGAGGGAAACTCCTTTACAAGCCTTATATTGGTTATAAATATTGTGGTATCTCATTCATCAAATGATAAACATCAATGAATATCGCGACTAGCGACAGGGATGTCACTATAAGGTAATGGTCACATGGATGTACCTTTTACCTGAGAAGGATTTTAGTTACTTTGATCCCTCAAAGTAACAATCTGCCTACGCAGTAAACTATCATTACTCAATGAAAAATTGCGGCCATGCAATAAATTAAGCGCCTTTTTATTTTTTAAAAAAAAGGAGCTCTTACGAGCCCCTTCTTCTACAATTACAAAATGACAATTAGTCAATTGCAGGTGTATATGTACCATCCGCGATTGGACCTTTAATACGATCAGCTTCTGCAAGTACAAGTGCAAGCAAGTTCTTCACGTTGTCTAAAGTTGCCACTGGGCTTAAAGTGGTCATTTTCAATGATTGAACTTGACCTACTTTAGTTACACCAATATTCGCTTCACCCCGAGCAAACAATTCGTCTGCCACGTTTTGGTTCAATGTATCTAACAATTCAGCTGGGTAACCTGCTGGTACTACACGGAACAATACCGATGCAAATTGAGGATCAACCAGCATTTCTAGACCGTCAGTGGCAGTAATATAGTCCGCAACATCACGTGTTAGACCTACACCATGATCAATCATCGAACCGTAAAGCTCTTCACCTAACGCTTCAACCGTCATCCACAATTTCAACGCGTCAAAACGGCGAGTTGTTTGTAGTGACTTAGATACTAAGTTAGGAACGCCATGCTCTTCATCATAAGCAGAGTTTAAATACTCAGCTTCATAATGCATGAAACGATAGTTCGCTTCATCTTTCAGCAAGAACGCACCACATGAAATCGTTTGGAAGTAATGCTTATGGAAATCAAGCGTTACCGAGTCAGACAGTTCAATACCGTCTAACATTGAACGATAGTCATTTGAAAGAATCAGTGCACCGCCCCAAGCCGCATCGATGTGCATCCACGCGCCATATTTATTGGTGATTGCACGTACTTCTTTCAATGGGTCAATTGCGCCTGCATCGGTTGTACCCGCAGTTGCAACTACACATGCGACGATTTTACCTTCAGCTTGAAGGTGAGCCATGGTTTTCTCAAGTGCGTCCATGTCCATGCGAGCATTCGCATCTACAGGAACAGTCACGACAGATTGGAAGCCCATGCCCATCATCGCCATGTTCTTTTGCACAGAGAAGTGCGCATTTTCAGAACAAATAACTTTGACGTTACGCATAGCATCAGATGGTACGCCATCACGCTGAACAGACCACGGATTGCCGTTTTCGTCTTTCCAGTTTTTCGCGATACACGCATCACGCGCAAGTAACACACCCATCAAGTTAGACTGTGTACCGCCAGAGGTGAATACACCTGCTTGACCTGCACCGTAGCCCACTTTTTGGCGAAGCCAATCAATCAATTGAACTTCCATCAATGAACCTGCAGGGCTTTGATCCCATGAGTCCATCGATTGGTTTGTTGCGTTAATCAGCACTTCCGCAATTTGGCTAGTGACCATTGTTGGGCAATGCAAATGCGCTAAAGAATGTGGGTGATGTACTTTTAAGCTTTTGTTTAAGAACAGCTCAACCATACGGTCTAGTGATTTTTGTACACCCATACCTTCTTTAGAAGGATTGAATGCAATTGCACTACGAAGCTCTTTAATACTACCGCCGGTGTACATTTTGTCATTTTGCAACCATGCAGAAACGGCTTTTACCGCTTCGCCCATTGCTGACTGGTAGTCAGCAATGGATTGTGCATCATTGCAGAATAACGCTTTACGATGTTCTGCAAAATCTACCATGTCTTACGCGCCTCGAGTTGCAACAAGTGCTTCAGCAAGTGCTTTCTTGAAGCGAACGATCACTTCTTCACATTCAGCTTGATTGATGATCAATGGGCAAAGTAAACGAATGACAGTACCGTTACGACCACCTTTTTCTAACAACAATTTGTTGTTGAAACATGCTGCTTGAATTGCTGCTGCCAATTGAGAATCACCTGGTAAAGAACCCATGTGATCTGCTTTTTGACGTTCATCAACAATTTCAACACCAATCATCAAACCACGGCCACGTACGTTGCCGATACATGGGAATTCTACCGCTAATTTTTTAATTTCAGCTTGTAAGAAGTCACCACGCTCTTGTGCATTTTGCGCAAGATTTTGCTCTTTGATGGTTTTGATTGTTGCAAGACCAGTACCCATAGCAAGTTGGTTACCACGGAATGTACCCGTGTGACCCGCTGGTTGCCATGCGTCAAACTTACGTTTAATACCTAATACTGCAAGTGGTAAGCTACCACCTACCGCTTTAGACATTACAATGACGTCTGGCTCAATACCTGCATGTTCAAAGGCAAACATTTTACCTGAACGTGCAAAGCCCGCTTGTACTTCATCAAGAATCAACACGATGTTGTGCTTTTCAGTCACTTCGCGGATTTTCTTTAACCATTTTACAGGTGCAGTCACTACACCGCCTTCGCCTTGGATTGCTTCCAAGATTACAGCTGCAGGTTTTGTTACACCGCTTTCTACGTCTTCAATGAAGTTTTCGAAATAATACGTTAATGCGTCTACACCCGCTTCACCACCTATGCCTAATGGGCAACGGTATTCATGCGGATACGGCATAAATTGTACGCCTGGCATTAAGCCATTTACCGCATTTTTCGCAGACAAGTTACCTGTCATTGCTAAAGAACCGTGAGTCATACCATGGTAGCCACCTGAGAAGCTGATTACTGAACTACGACCAGTGTAAGTTTTTGCTAATTTAATTGCTGCTTCTGTACCATCTGCACCAGACGGGCCACAGAACTGTAGACAATACTCTTCTTTACCACCAGGTAATTGCTCAAGTAGTGCTTCAGTAAAAGCATCTTTTAAAGGCGTTGTTAAATCCAAAGTATGCAATGGGAGGCCACTTGCAAGTGTGTCTTGGATACTTTGAATTACCGCAGGATGATTATGGCCTAATGCCAATGTTCCTGCCCCAGCTAAACAATCGAGGTACTCTGTACCTTCAACATCAGTAACCCAACAACCTAAAGCTTTTGCTATCGCAAGTGGAAGTTTACGCGGATAGCTACGAACATTGGATTCCATCTGGCTTTGGCGAGTCAAATAGTATTCGTTAGTAGAATTAGTGGCAGGGTTTACAGAAGAAACGCTCATATCGAATTACCATCTCTGATATGGGTTGAAAGAAATAAGTCGGGTGACTTGCGGTCCTTTGACTCGGTGCTTTATGAGTTTCTAGTTAGCTTTAAAAGCTCTTTGAGTATGGACTAACTAGGAGGCGGATGATACAGACTTTTTCAAGAAAATAAATCACTTTTATGATCAAATAAAAAGATAATTTAGAGAAAAAACAGATCTATTCCATGGATATCTTGAATTATCATCTTACAGTGTGACAAAACAAAGAAAACCTTTTTATTTTATGCTTTTTTACAACTTATGAATGATTATTGTAATCATCAATTATTTAAACAACTAAGTACTGATTATTTAAATAAATAATTCATCAAGCACTACATTTATTTTTCTTGAAAGATTTACAATCCCACCACAGATTTTCCTTTAATCCATCACAATCCCCTTTTAAGATAACAGCATAAGCTAAATTAATCATTCTGAAAGAAGAATAGGTCATAACAATGCGTAAAATTATCTTATCCACTGTTTTATTAGCATCCGGTCTAGGTTTGGCAGCAGCAACTCAAGCAGCTGACCCACTCAATTACAACATCGTGAATATTCAGGCGGATGCTACTCGCCAAGTGTCGAACGACCAAATGTATGCCGTTTTATATATTGAAAAATCAAATAAACAGCCGGCTGAACTTGCTACCCAAATCAACCAATTGATGACCCAAGCGGTGAACACAGCCCGTAAATACCCTGCGGTAAAAATCGAAACGGGATCTCAAAGCACCTACCCGATTTATGACAATGACAGTCGTAAATTGAAAGAATGGCGTGGTCGTGCCGAAGTACGTTTAGAAAGTACAGACTTTAAAGCAGCTAGCCAATTGGTGAGCGAGTTACAACAAAATTTCCAAACTCAATCCATCAGCTTTAGTGTGTCAGATGCACAGCGTAAAAAAGTTGAAAATGAACTGATGGTTGAAGCATCCAAAAACTTTCAACAACGTGCCCAAGCGCTCGCTCAGGCATGGAATAAATCAGGCTACAACTTAGTTAATATTAATTTAAATACCAGCAATTATGGTGGTCAGCCAGTTCCGCGTATGGCGATGATGAAAGCTGCAAGTGCCGATGCTATTCCTGAACAAGAAATGGCAGGTGGTGAATCTAAAATCACGGTCAGTGCAAATGGCTCTATCCAGTTCAAATAATTAAATTCATTTTAAAAAACCGTGCTTTAGCGCGGTTTTTTTGACTATAAATTACACCTATTCTTTATTTAAATTAAAAAGTCTATTAGCTTAATCATATTCATAGTCTTAAATGATAATCATCCTTATTTAAATTTATCGCACGCAAGATTATGATACACGCTCTCTCTCCATTGCTCACACTTTTATGTATAGTTCAAGCAAAAAATCTCTAAAGCTTCAAAATTTCCCGTTATTACCGCTGAGTATTGCTGTAGGTATAAGCATGGTTGCTACTATGGCTTCTGCTGCTGAAAATACAGAGACCGCGCAAGCAGATGTTTTACCGACCATCACCATTGAAACTCAAGGGAACTGGCTGGAAAATGCCAATGAAAAAAAGGTGCAAAAACATGCCGGTGCGCGGACCATTATTGACCGTAAACGCTTAAATGAAAGCGCAGCAACATCTCTAAAAGATGCATTACGCCAAGTTCCCGGTGTTCAGGTTCAAGAAAATAATGGTACTGGCGGTAGCGATGTTTCATTAAATATTGGCGTTCGTGGCTTAACCTCTCGTCTTTCTCCACGTTCAACTGTGTTGATCGATGGCATACCGATGTCTTTTGCACCGTATGGTCAACCACAGCTTTCGATGGCGCCTGTCTCTTTAGGAAATATAGAATCTGTTGATGTAGTCCGTGGTGCAGGTTCTGTTCGTTTTGGGCCGCAAAATGTCGGCGGTATTATCAACTTTGCCACACGTAGTATTCCTGAAGACTTTAAAGGTACAGTGGCATTAAACTCTGAATATGCAACTGGTACAGATCAGGTAAAATTAAGTCCTAGTCTGTTTGTTGGTGGAACATTAGATAATGGTTTAGGTCTTGCCTTGCTTTATTCAGGCACTAAAGGCAACGGTTATCGTGAAGCGAACAATAAAAATGACATTGATGATGTCATGTTAAAAACCGCTTATGACATAACAGATCAGGATAAAATTGCATTAAATTTCCATCACTACGATGGTACAGGTGAAATGCCTGAAGGTTTAAGCACTGCTGAATTCGAAGCAAATCCATATCAAACGTCGCATTATCGTGATTTTTTCACTGGCCGTCGTTCAGATGTATCCTTACGTTATACACATAAAGATGACACGAACAACTTTGAACTTTTAAGTTATTACATCGATTCATTCCGTACCAGCAATCTTGAATCCACCTTAACCAATGGCAATCATCGCTTAGATACTTCACCGCGTGATTATAAAGTCTTTGCCATTGAGCCACGTTATTCTCGTAGCTATAGCTTAGGTAGCACGCTGAATGAAGTGACTGTAGGCTACCGTTATATGGATGAAGAAAGCACCGAGTTCGCAGGCCGTACTGAATACGCTGCAGATGCTGAACCCGGTCAGTTTATAGCACGTACCCGCAGTGCGGGTGGCACCAAAGCACACGCAGCTTATATCGATAACCGTATAGAATTGGGTAAATGGAATATTACACCCGGCGTTCGTTTTGAATCGATTGATACGCAAAACAGTTTTAGTGCCTATAAAAATGGCGTATTACAAAATACTGTTCATCCCTCGATCCAATCAGACGAATTTTTACCAAGTTTAGCTGTCCTATATAAAGCAACAGACCATTGGAATTTCTTTGCCAATGCCGGTGTATCTTTTGGTCCACAGCAATATAACCAATTAGCAACAACGCAAGGTACTACAGCAGTCACAACCCTAGATGGCTTACATCCTGAAAAGTCTAATAACTATGAAATTGGTACCAAATATTTAGGCAATGGTTTGAGTGCTGAATTGACTGCGTTTTATCTTGATTTTGACAAAGAACTGATTTTAGAACGTGATGCTGCAAACAATGGCATTTGGACTGACCTCGGTGCTACAAGTCATAAAGGGATTGAAACCGGTTTTAGTTATGACTTTGGACATTTAGCTGACACCCTCGAAGGCTTAAAAGCCTATGGTAATTACACCTATACCAAAGCAGTTGCTGAAGCAGGTAACTTTAAGGGTAAAGATTTGCCCTTCTATTCACAAAATGTCGCAAACTTTGGCTTAGGCTATAAATACGATGCTTGGTCAATCAATGCCGACATGTATGCTCAATCTAAACAACGTGCCCCAGGTAACCAAGATTCAGGGATCTACCAAACTGAAGAAACGGCAAATGGTAAACTGGGCGATATTCCAGGCTATTCAACTTTTGCTGTGCGTACCGGCTATGACTTTGGCGGTTCGCTGCAAGGGGTTAAAGTTGCCGCTGGCATCAAGAATGTATTTGATAAACAGTATTTCACCCGTTCATCAGATGCAACAGGTGGTAAATATATAGGGCAACCACGTACCTTCTTCTTACAAACTTCATTCGACTTTTAAACTGGTCTAAATATAAAGATCCCACCAAGTGTGGGATTTTTATTGAATAATATATATGGACATCCATATATTCATATGTAAAGATATATGAAAATCCATATATACAGATAAACATGGAACAGACTGAATTTTTCAAATTACTTGCAGATGAGACTCGTCTGAACATCATCATGCTGTTGGCTTGTAAAGGTGAACTCTGCGTCTGCGAACTCACTGAGTCCCTTGAATTGAGCCAACCTAAAATTTCGCGTCATTTGGCATTACTGCGTTCATCAGGTGTGCTGAGTGATCAACGTAAAGGTCAATGGGTCTATTACTCCATTCACCCTGCACTGCCTACTTGGTGTACACAAATACTCGATGTCATGCGTCACCAAGAACGATTTAAAGACCTCGATTTAAACTCCCCGAAAGGCACTACCACATTGTGTGAAACGCTATGAATTTTTTATTTCTATGTACTGGCAATAGCTGCCGCAGCATTTTATCCGAAGTACTTTTTAACCAGCGTGCCCCTGAAGGTTTCCGTGCTTATAGCGCAGGCAGTAAACCTTCAGGACAAGTCCACCCATTTACCTTAAAAACCCTACATAACCTCAATCTACCGACTGAGGGCTTGTCGAGTAAAACCATCACAGCATGTGAACAATACCAACCCGATGTGGTAATTACTGTCTGTGGTTCTGCAGCTCAAGAAGCTTGCCCAATTTACTTAGGCTCTGCCATCAAAGCACACTGGGGTTTAGAAGACCCTTCCCATTTAGAGCTTGCAGATGACGTAAAACTTGCAGCTTTTCTTGATACCGTGGCGCATATTAACCGCCGTTTAGATGCTTTATTTGCACTCGATTTTAAGCAATTAAGTCGTGAAGAGCTTAACAAAGAAATCCAAAAAATTTCAGAGATTCAATAATGGCTGCTGCAAAACTGTCATTTCTAGACCGCAATCTAACGCTATGGATTTTTATCGCAATGGGGCTAGGCATTGCGATTGGCGTGTATATTCCAAGTGCTTCAAGGGCTTTAAATCAACTCAATATCGGTGATGTCAATATTGCGATTGCCATTGGTTTAATCCTGATGATGTATCCGCCTTTGGCTAAAGTGGATTACAAAGCCCTGCCTGAAGTGTTTAAAGATAAACGTACCTTATACCTTTCACTACTTCAAAACTGGTTAATCGCACCTTGCCTGATGTTTATTTTGGCGATCGTTTTTTTACAACACTACCCTGAATACATGACCGGTTTGATTCTGATTGGTTTAGCACGTTGTATTGCAATGGTTCTGGTTTGGAATGATCTCGCTTGTGGGGACAACCAATACGTTACGGCTTTAGTGGCATTTAACAGTATTTTCCAAATTGCATTTTTTAGTACCTACGCATGGTTCTTTTTGAGTTTTTTACCGCCATATTTTGGTATCGAAGCACAAGTGATCCAAGTCAGCTTTTGGACCATCACACATGCAGTATTGGTGTATCTAGGTATTCCCTTCCTGCTCGGTTTCCTGACGCGTGCCATATTGGTAAAACAAAAAGGTCTGGATTGGTATAAAAATCAATTCATACCCAAAATCAGCCCCATCAGTTTAATCGCATTACTCTTTACCATTGTGGTGATGTTTAGCCTCAAAGGTGCAGATGTCGTGAGCCTTCCGATGGATGTACTGCGTATTGCCATTCCCCTCACAATCTACTTTGTGGTGATGTTTTTCATTAGCTTTTTGATGAGCAAATGGATGGGCAATAACTACGCCAAAACCACTGCGATATCCTTTACCGCAGCAGGTAATAATTTTGAACTTGCCCTCGCTGTTGCCATCGCCACCTTTGGCATTGCATCTCCGATTGCATTTACCACGATTATTGGCCCATTGGTTGAAGTCCCTGTGCTGATTGCATTAGTGAGTGTATCGCTATGGTTAAAACGCAAATGGTATAAAGAGAACTAAAATGAAGCTCCCCAATATTCAACTAGATTTACTTGAAACACCGAGTTTTGAACATGTTCAAGCAAAAGCACTTGAACATCCGCCACGCATTCTGCTGCTATATGGCTCTAACCGTGAACGCTCATTTAGCCGTTTAACGGTATTGGAGGCGGGTCGAATCCTTGAACATTTTGGTGCAGAAGTCAAAATCTTTCATCCTAAAGGTCTTCCTCTGCCTGAAGATGCTGAAACATCCCATCCTAAAGTTCAGGAATTACATGAATTACTTGCATGGTCTGAAGGCATGGTTTGGTGTTCGCCAGAACGACATGGTGCGATGAGCTCTATATTGAAAGCACAAATTGATTGGATTCCTTTAGCTGCAGGTGCCATTCGTGCTACTCAAGGTAAAACGCTGGCGTTAATGCAAGTCAGTGGTGGTTCGCAATCTTTTAATGCTGTTAACCAAATGCGCATCCTTGGGCGTTGGATGCGGATGATCACGATTCCAAATCAATCTTCCGTTGCAAAAGCATTTTTAGAGTTTGATGAAAATGATCGCATGAAACCTTCCTCCTATTACACTCGCATTGTCGATGTGATGGAGGAATTATATAAATTTACCCTACTCACACGTGGTCAATCTGCCTACCTCACAGATCGCTATTCTGAACGAGTTGAAAGTGCGGAAGAACTCTCTAAACGAGTTAATCAAAAGAACCTTTAATGAAAAACTCCTGCATCTGTGCAGGAGTTTTGGTCTAAAATATCCATCCGTTTCCACTTAAACTAATAATTTATAAAATAATGTCGTTGAATCTATTGTACCTGTATGGCTCAATGCAAATTGCGGGATGATCCCAGCTTTTATAAAGTTAAATTTTTCATATAGCTTTTCAGAGACATCGCCTGTACGCGTATCAAGTACAAGTAATTTCAAGTTCAAGTGTTTTGCTTGATCTTCTGCAAGTGTGAATAGTTGACGAGCAATGCCTTGCTGACGTGCCTTTGGATGCACCATAAGTTTTTCAATCTCAGTACGATGCAGCGCATTGGCTTTGGTGGCACGAACCAATTGTACTGTGCCCACAACTTCACCGCTTTGCAGCGCCACCTACAAAAAGGTTTTATGCTTTTGAATATCCTTTGCCACAGCAGACCAATATTCATCA
Organism: Acinetobacter sp. YH12045; assembly: GCF_013419925.1. Taxonomy (NCBI): domain Bacteria; kingdom Pseudomonadati; phylum Pseudomonadota; class Gammaproteobacteria; order Moraxellales; family Moraxellaceae; genus Acinetobacter; species Acinetobacter sp. YH12045. The sequence continues at coordinate 26,414 of NZ_VOZE01000002.1, forward strand.
TAGGGCAACTTAGATTCTTTAGTTAAAAAACCCAGTGATGCACCATCTTGCACACATTGGGCCAATAATTCACACAGTTGAGCCTGCTCATCTTTTAGATCTTGAAGGTTTAAATATTGAATTTCGCTCATCTTCTTTTCCTCTTATTTCTATTTTTATCGTTATATTCAAATGGCATGCCATAAAAAATCCCGCTCGGAAGCAGGATTTTGATTTTCAATTTAGTAAATCGCCATATGATTGCGATTAACTTGGAAAAACAAAGAATATAATTAACCAACATAAACCAATTAATCAATATAAAAATTAATAACTTATATCAAACAAAACTCGATTACACTATAATACACTAACCAAGTAAAACCCATTATCAAGTAGTTAAATAGGTAGTTAGATACTTAACTACCAATTATTAGGTGACGCTATGTCAAAAGAACTTACAGTCAAACAAATTAACTGCATCGAGCCAGTACCCAACAAAATCATTAAAACCTTTGATAGTGAGTTGCTCTATATTTTCACATCCCATACAGGTAGAAAAACTTGGAAAGTGATCTACACATTCAACGGCAACAAAAACACCACCACGCTAGGCGAATATCCAATTCTTCGCCCCAAAGAAGCTCGAACTAAACGTGATGAAATTAAACGCATGTTGATTGATGGTATTGACCCCAATAAAAAGAAGAAGAAAGACCAACTAGATAAAATGGCAACTATGTCATTCAGTGAGTTGCTAAAAAAATATATTGCGGAAGTAATTCCCACTCACAAAGGAGGTGTAAAAGAACAATCTAGGCTCGATAAACTTATCCGCGACTATCCTAAATTGATGCAAAAACCTGTTGATAAAATTGATCAATTAGACATGATTGAACTGCGTAATGATCGGCTAAAGTATGTTTCACCTTCCACAGTAGGACGTGATTTAGGTGTACTCGGTGGTGTATTTAAGTACGCTCGCCAAGAGTTGCGAATTATTGAAAATAGTCCCCTTTCCGACATTTCAAAACCACCTCAAGCTCCACATCGTGAGCGAAGAATCAGTGATGATGAAATTAAATTGATCATGAACGGCTTTAAATATGATGGAACATTTCAACCGATCAACAAGAAGCAACAAGTTGCTTGGGCATTTTTATTTGCCATAGAAACAGCGATGAGAGCGAGTGAAATCAACGGTATGTTATGGAGCAACGTATACGATAATTTTGTACTCCTGCCTGATACCAAAAATGGCACATCAAGAAAAGTTCCTCTTTCAAAACGCGCCACTGAATTACTCACACTAATGAAAGGACTTGATGCTGAACGTGTAATGACAACCTCGCAAATTTCAAACGTTATTGCTAGTGATTTTTGGAAGGTAGTTAGCAATAAATTAAATCTTGACGACTTAAACTTTCATGACACTCGCCATGAAGCAACGACTCGCCTCGCACAAAAACTTCCAATCCAAGACCTCGCCAAAGTTACGGGACATAAAGATTTAAAAATGCTCATGAGGTACTACAACCCGACAATAGATGAGCTTGCAAACAAAATTAACGCGCAAGATGAACCCAATGTCATTCCATTCAAAAAAGTAGCTGTGTAATTACACAGTTTACAGTGCCAAATAATGAATGGCTGTAATTTAGCCATTCATTACCTAAGTAATCCAAGAAACTACAACGCGGTCACTATACTAATGGCAAGTTTAATTCATTCTTGCAATTACCGAAGGTATAAGATGAACCTCCCCTTTTTTATACGCGCCAAAACGATTACTTCCGCACCTGCCACTCCTGAAAAAATTCATGTCTACAAGACTGGAAAAATGGCAGGTCAAATTCGAAGAACAAAAGAAAGACCTGCTCGAAGTGGCTTGTTACCAATCACAGAAAAGACACTGTGGTCTTGGGTTAAGCAAGGAAAATTCCCAACACCATACCGACTAAATGGTGCGACAGTTTGGAAAACTACTGAGGTTTTTGAGTGGCTTGAATCAAAACAATGATAAAACCATTCAAAAGTAGAAAGCCTGTAATTTAGCGGGCTTTGTTCTTTTTTAAAAATCCCAAAAGTGGTTTTTATTTCCTACTCACTACTATATAATAGCAAGCTGAAAGTAAAGCCACATCAAGGATTGAAAATGGCAAGACCAAAATTAATGACTCGTTCACAGGCGGCACAGCGTCTACATGAATTGGACGATTCAAAATCACCGATTCAATGGCGCACGTTCTTGAATGATAATGCCAAGCCGAACGTTAAACCTGAACGAAAAATTCCTTATGAGCTGACTTTGCACAACATTGCAATGTACAAATCTACCGATCTTGAGGCATTCATTGCTAAACGGGAAGCTAAGGCTCAAGAAAAGGCAGCTCAAGCCCAACAGTCACGGGCCGCAGAAATTACGGCGCATTTCGGCTTGGATAATCAGCAAAATCAGAATTCGTTTGGGCAAAACTTTGGTTACGTTTGGAAAGGCGCATCCGTGAACCTGATAGCCGACAATGCTGAACGCGGAAAGAAGAGCGCCGTTTCAATTCAATTGCAAATCAATCACCCATTGCGGGTATCGGCACTTACCACAGCAGACGCAGAAGCCTTTGCAAACGAGATACTCGAAGCTGTCTCGCATGCTAAACGCTTAGGGCTTTAAGGTAAATTACACATTGTTAAGAGGCTCAGTCGCCTCTTCACTCAATAATAGCAGACCGCCTCAATAGCGGTTATAGCAAGGATGCAACACAATGCAAATGTTCACGATGAACGAAGCAGCACAATTTTTGGCAAAGGAATTGCCAAATAAAACAAAACAGCAATGGTGGGGATACCTACATTGGAATCCGAAAAAATGGCGACAACAAGATGGTGTACGTGTTCATAGTCACCTAATTGACGGTGAATTAATGTATACCATTGGCGGATTGAAGGCATTTGCAAGCCTATTCAAACAACAAGGTTACTACCAAAACAAAGCTAAGGCGGTGGCATAAATGACTGAAGTGATAATGAAAGACGGCACTACGGTCAACGCCGTAGACGTGATGTCAGAGCTAATCAAATCAGCGGTACAGAACGCCATTGAAAACCCCGAAGATTTAGACCTGAACAGTAGCGACGGCATTGAGGATGTGGGGTGGAAGATCGTCGACTATCTTGAAGTTGTCACGAAGGAAAAAGTTGATGCACAGGCGGTCATAACTGAGTTGAAACAGCAACTGATCTAGGGCTTTTAGTAAGCCACAGACGCAAAAAGGGAGATGTTCAAGCATCTCCCTTTCCACATTACACAGTCGGCAAAACTGAGCAAGTGACCAACGAACTGACGGTTATTGTAGCAGTTTTTGCCAGCTAAAGCTGATAGATAAGAAATGGAAATTACACAATATTTAAGCCCACGCGAGCAACGTGAGACCGATGAGGCTACAGCGGATTTAGACAGCTTTGTTCTCGATTTTTTCAACGATGAATCCGAGTTTATGCCCTCAGTCACTTGGAGCGATATTGAACTTAAAGGCGAGAATGACAATAGCCAACCGAATAAGCTAAAGGTAACGCGAGTCAAAAAGCCAAAGGCTTTACCTCCAAAGCCAGTTAGGCCGACAACGGTCATGCTAAAAACACCCACGGCGGAAGTTCATGCGCTGTTAGACGCATTGCAAGCGCGTGTTGCTGACAACGTGAAAGATGCCGAACTTTATCGCCCGATCAATGTAGAGCCGTTTGCATCAGTGCAAAAGATCAAAGCCGTGATTGATTGGCTAGACTTGCGATTTACGGTAGACCCTATCGTATGTCAGTTCTACAAAGCACCTGATGCATGTAGCCGCATTAAAGAGTTCATCACTAAGCGCACAGGCACACGCCACTACATTGCGTCCGATGATAGTCACATCACCCAAGATGACGCGTCATTTACAATTCGATTGCATGACGTTGGAAACAAGAAAGACTTGAAGGTGATCACCGATTTACTATTCAAACAGTACGGCGCACAACGCGAAGAAATGACGATTGAAGCCATTGAACTTTCTCTCGACTTTTACGGTTGCAATGACGGTGCAGCAATGGTTATCAAGCTGCATAAAGCTATGCGATACCCCGCAGATGCGAGGCTGCTACGCATCTACAAAACAAAAGGAACGCGACAGGATATACCGACCTCACCACATGCTCTATATGAGCTTATTGAGGATGGGTATAACATCGGCATGGGCGATCATCGGAGTGATGCATTCTGTGTGAGGGTGTACTTCAAACGAACCGACAAGGGTGGTCAAGCTTTACCGAAAGACCAACACAGAGCGCGGATTGAAGTGACTTTGAGAAAGTCGGCTTTCAAGGATGAGGAGATCAGTCTTCAGCTAGACAACTTACCTAAGATCATCGCTTGTGGATTCAAGAAAATGCCGTTTACTCACTTGAGCAAACGAGCAACGCCTACCGAGAAAGACGAGTATTTTACCCAAGTAAAACCGTTTGGAAAAGAACAAGCAGCCACGCTGAGTATTAGTCGACACAAGAGAAGTTCGTCTGATGCAATCGAAACATTCGCTTGGCTGAATACAGTGAAACGGGATGCTGTAAAGACTTTGCGAAAAAGCTTTAATTCGCAAATTTAGGGGCAATTTTTTTTAGTCTCATTCCGCCCTAAACCATACAACAAGTGGCTTAGAGCGGTTTTTGGTACACAAGTCGGCCTAATAACAGTAATAACACATATACCTATTAATACATTGAGTAACGATTAATGAACGAGAGGAAGGAGCAAAGCGACTGACGAACGTAAAAGAAGAATTACAACAACAATAGACCTCCCACCGCTCAAATTGCCTCCGCTACCGCTCCGCCAATTTTCGTCCAAGTCCACATGCTCACAATCAAGATCGCACAGTATCTTTCGGTTTTGCAACGCTACCGCTATGCAAAACCTCAGCCATGCAGACAATCAGTAGATGAGTGAAGTCTTAGAAAATAAGCGAAATGCGGTATGCCTACTATTCATCAATCGGTAAACTTTTTGAAAAGTTCTTATATTTCATTCAAGTGAAAACTTAATATTTACTTCAACTTAACTTAACCTGATTTTGCACAATAAGCCTAACTACTTAAAATTATATGCCCTGTAACACGCTGAGAGCTGTTGTAAGCCCGATTATGTTTCAAGGTGGTACTTTTACTATCAGTAAATAAAACCAATTGAAAACGCGTATTCAAGCCCATCGGTGATGCCTGAATTAAAGTTTGGGGTTTATAGTTTTTTTGCCTAATATAGCGGGTAAATATCGGGGCAGTTTGGGCTTTGCAATGTCATCTTTTTTTGACCTAATAGACACATATAGAACAACAGCGAAAACGGAACGCGAAAAAGGCACTTATTTTGAGCTGCTATGTATTAAGTATTTTAAGAATGAGCCGTTTTATGCGGATTTATTTACGGAAGTTCAAACCTATACTGAGTGGGCTAAAGCTCAAGGATTATCGGGTAAGGACACAGGGATTGACCTTGTAGCGACCACCAAAGACGGTGAATTCCAGGCCATTCAATGCAAACTGTACGATGCAGACCGTAAGGTCACTAAAGCCGAAATTGACAGTTTCCTGTCAGCGGCATCAAAGACTTACTTTAAGCGCCGTATCATCGTCAGCACTACACACGAATGGTCGGACAATGCACTGGCAACGCTTGAAAACCAAGACCCGCCCGTTACTAAGATAGACCTTGATACTTTAGAACAAAGTGCAATTGATTGGTCACTGTTTGCGGAAAAGAAAGAAGTCATTTTTAAGAAGAAGAAAGAACTACGCGAGCACCAGCGTAATGCGCTTACCCAAGTTAAGATTGGCTTATACGAGCAAAAGCTTGAACGCGGTAAGCTCATCATGGCTTGCGGTACAGGCAAGACCTTTACAAGCCTTAAAATTGCAGAAGAATGCGCGGGTAAAGGCAAGCGTGTATTGTTCCTTGTTCCGAGCTTGTCATTGTTATCTCAAACGCTCACTGAGTGGACTCAAGAATCAACCACGCCTTTGCATAGCTATGCGGTATGTTCAGACAATGAGGTCGGCAAGAAGAAAAATGCCGCCGTGATTGATGCGGTAACTACCCTTGAACATGAACTGCAATATCCTGCGACGACAGATGCGAAAAAGTTAGCTGAAAACGTAGAAAAACACCACGACAAAGATCACATGACAGTCGTATTCTCGACTTACCATTCGATCAATACAGTCAGTGACGCTCAAAACGATCACCAAATGGCTGAGTTTGATTTGATCATCTGTGATGAAGCGCACCGTACAACTGGTTCAACACATGACAGTGAAGATGATTCAAACTTCGTCAAGATTCATGATGCTGGTTTTATTCTCGGTAAAAAACGCCTTTACATGACGGCGACTCCGCGTATTTTTTCGGATGATGTTAAGGATAAGGCGACAGACTTTACATTGTATTCAATGGACAATGTAAAGTTGTTCGGAGAAACGCTTTATACCATTAACTTTTCCGAAGCGGTGAAGCGCGGTTTATTGGTCGATTATAAGGTCATTGTACTTACTGTTGATTCCGATACGATCATTAACAAGATCGGCAGCACCATTACCGAGAACAGTGAAATCGTCGTCGACGATGCGGCGCGTATTGTCGGATGTTGGAAAGCGTTGTCTAAACAAGGCATTCATGCGGATGTCGAAGAAGACACCAACCCAATGCAACGTGCCTTAGCATTCTGTCAGGTGATTGATCAGTCCGAGAAGGCGCGTAAACACCAAGTCAGTTCGACGCGTATTGCGAATATTTTTCAAACGGTCGTAGAAGCCTATCAAGAAGCTGAAGCTAAAGAAGGCAATGAAATCTCACATCGCTTAATTTGCGAAGCACAGCATGTTGACGGCGGTATGGGCGCTGATAAAAAAGAACAAAAGCTAAATTGGTTAAAAGCTACGCCTGAACCGCAACAAGATGAAGGTGGTACAGAACGTCCGATTTGTCGTGTCTTGAGCAATGTACGCTGTTTATCGGAAGGTGTAGATGTGCCTGCGCTTGATGCGGTTTTATTCCTGACACCTCGTAATTCACAAGTAGACGTTGTGCAATCGGTTGGTCGCGTGATGCGTCTTGCTGAAGGTAAAAAGCGAGGCTATGTCATTTTACCTGTCGTGATTCCGCCTAACGTAGACGCGAACAAAGCCCTTGATGACAACATGACCTATAAAGTGGTCTGGCAAGTGCTGAATGCGCTACGTTCTCACGATGACCGCTTTGATGCCATGATCAACAAGATGGACTTAACAGGCATTGACCGTTCCAAGATGGAAGTTATCGCGATCACGGACAAAGTGGCGGCGAAAGCGAAAAAGAAAGCTGCAGGCAAAGGCGGTACAACCATCGGTACACCGACCAAGAAGAAAAAAGATGAAGCTGAAGATGTTCAACAGTCCTTCAGTTTTGAATCGGGTGAGATTGAGCGTGCGATTGTTGCTAAGGTGGTGCAGAAGGTCGGAAACCGCCACCATTGGGAAGATTGGGCAAATGACATTGCCAAGATTGCACAGACCCACATAAAGCTCATTACAGACATTCTTGCACGTCCTGAATGCGAAAAAGAGCGTGCGGTCTTTGAAGAGTTTGCACACGAGATTCGTGACGACTTAAATAATGCGGTATCGGATGCTGAAATCATTGAGATGTTGGCGCAGCATTTGATTACTAAGCCTGTCTTTGATGCCTTGTTTGATGAGTATAGCTTTGCCGCTAAAAACCCAATGGCTCAAGCCATGCAGAAGGTTTTAGATGTACTTAACCAACATCACCTAGACAGCGAAACCGAAGCCCTACAACGCTTCTATGACAGCGTGAAGCTACGTGCATCGGGTATTGATAGTGCGGAAGGTAAACAAAAGATCATTGTTGAGTTATACGACAAATTCTTCCGTAATGCTTTCCCTCGTATGACTGAACGCCTTGGTATTGTCTATACGCCTGTTGAGGTGGTGGACTTCATCTTGCACAGTGTGAATGATGTACTCAAGCAAGAGTTCGGGAAGAGCTTTGCGGATGAAGGTGTGCATGTGCTTGACCCATTTACGGGTACAGGGACGTTCATTTCTCGCCTATTACAAAGTGGTCTAATTCCATCGGACAAGTTGGTCTATAAGTACAAAAACGAGATTCATGCCAATGAGCTTGTATTACTCGCTTACTACATTGCAGCCATCAATATTGAAGCGGTTTACCATAGCCAAATCATTGATGAATACACGCCATTTGAAGGGATTTGTTTAACCGATACTTTCCAAATGTACGAGAAAGAGGACTTGGTAGATCAAGTTCTTGTAGATAATAGCGCACGCCGTAAACGTCAGAAGTCACTTGATATTCAAGTCATCATTGGTAACCCACCGTATTCGGTCGGACAGAATTCAGCAAATGATAATAATGGTAATGTCAGCTATCCTCTATTAGATCAACGCATTACGCAAACTTATGCGGCTTTATCGAAAGCTGTATTATCAAAAGGGCTTTACGATTCTTATATCCGTGCTATTCGATGGGCAAGCGATCGCATTTCCAAACAAGGCGTTATTGGTTTCGTTACAAATGCTGGGTTCATTGATACAAATACTGCTGATGGTTTGCGTAAAAGTTTAGTGAAAGAATTTAGTAATCTTTATATTTTCCACTTACGTGGTAATCAAAGAACCTCTGGTGAAAGATCACGCCAAGAAGGCGGGAAAATCTTTGGAAGTGGTAGTCGAGCGCCAATTGCAATTTCAATCTTAGTGAAGAATCCTAATGCCGAGCAACAGGGGCAAATCTATTTCCATGATATTGGCGATTACTTAAGTCGTGAAGCAAAGCTAGCAAAGATTGCCAACTTTAAAAGCTTGCAAGGTATCAGTGATACTAATGGTTGGTCAGTGATTACCCCTGATGAACATGGGGATTGGTTAAGACAGCGAGATAACAGTTTTAACGAATTTATAGCTTTAGGTGATAAGAAAAAAACCGATGAAAGTAAATTATTTAATAATTTCTCACTAGGGGTCGCTACAAATCGGGATGCGTGGGCTTACAACTCGAGTAAATCAAAATTAAGTAACAATATGAATGAGATGATAAGTTTCTATAACTCTGAATTAGATCGCTTCAACAAAGCCTATCCAACGCTTGATTCAAAATCTCGTCAAGAATTTGTTAATAATTTTGTTGATAATAATCCAAAGCATATAAGTTGGACTGTCAATTTAAAAAAAGAGCTTGCTAGAGAAAAATACCATCACTTCGATCTAAAAAGTTTAACTACAAGTCTATACAGACCATTCACTAAGCAGTGGTTGTACTTTAATCGTGTTTTTAATGAGCGTGTCTTGCAGATGCCTCGTATCTTTCCAAATATGGAAGAAGAGAATTTAGCAATCATGATTAAGCAAAGACCAGCGGATAATAGTCAGTTAGCTTTAATGATAAATTGCCTACCAGAATTACAGACAGATGGTGGTGCTCAAAGTTTCCCACTCTACCTCTACGAGGAAGTCACTCAAGAGAAAAATGTCGGCTCAGGTGACCTATTTGATGAATCACTTGATTTAACCGTGACGGAAACCAAGTACGAACGCAAAGATGGCATCAGTGACGAAGGCTTACAGCACTTCCAAACAGCGTATCCTAACGAGCAGATCACCAAGGAAGACATCTTCTACTATACCTACGGTTTGCTCCATAGCGAAGAATATCGTACACGCTATGCGGACAATCTCACCAAAGAATTACCACGTATTCCATGCGTAAAGAAAGCTGAAGACTTTTGGGCATTCTCTAAAGCGGGTCGTGATTTAGCACATTGGCATTTGAATTACGAAACCATTGAGCCGTACAAGGCAACATTGGACACAGGTAGCACGCCGTATAGCCAATTAACTGCTGAAGACTTCTATGTTGAAAAAATGAAGTTTGCAAAGAAAGGGGAAAAAGGCACGGTCATTTACAACAAGCGCCTTACGATCAAGGATATCCCCGTAGAGGCGTATGAATACGTGGTAAATGGTAAGCCTGCCCTTGAGTGGGTTATGGAGCGCCAAGGTGTTTCTACGCACAAGGACAGCGGTATCGTGAATGATGCAAACGATTGGGCAATTGAAACAATGAACAACCCAGCTTACCCGCTTGAATTGTTCTTGCGTGTTATTACGGTTAGCCTTGAAACGATGAAGATTGTGAAGGCTTTGCCGAAGTTGGATATTTAACTTTTACGAGTACAAGACACGGCGCAAAAAAAATGCGCCGTTTTTGTTGCTTAAAATCTGAGCTATTGATTTAAAAATCAATGTTGAGAGATTATATTTTAAGCGTAGTCACTGCGCGCTTATCTCGCTTTATGACATAAAGTAAGAGTCCCTTTTGAAACCCATACGGGACAACTATGCAAATCAAGTTTTTAAAAAATGAAGAAGTTGCGGACTTAATTGAACATGCTGAATGCTCGGGAAATATTGTGAAGCATGAACAAACGCTCAATGAAATCATTTATCATGTCAAAGAAGGTACAGGTGAGAGTTTACTCATTAATACGCCATGTAGTAGCTACCTGATTAGTCACGACGGTTGTGATGATCAACAAACCTCTCTCCTATCGTTTAATCATTTAAGACCAATCAAACGACAACAAAATTTACAATACTCTTAAAGTAAAAAGCCCACTTTCAAAAGTGGGCTTTTCAAATCACCAAGTAGTTAAACAGGTAGTTAAATATCCCTGATCTAAAATTTTAATATTTAAAATCAATAAATTAAAAACCTAATAAATCGCCATATGATTGCGATGGATCATTTCAAGTGATCGGGCTTCCCCTAAAACTTGATGAACTTTATCTGAGGCCAAACCTTTAACGATTTCTGCCGAGCGTGAACTGAAGTTTACACGACCTACGGCAACACGATGACCTTGTGTATCGACACATTCCACCACATCACCACGTTCGAAATGCCCTTCAACAGCTTTCACACCGACAGGTAATAAACTGCGGTGATTATCACGAATGGCTTTGACTGCGCCATCATCAATCACCAAACGTCCAGCTGTTTGTAAATGTGCAGCTAACCATTGTTGATGGGCTGTGACACGGTCATTGTCCGTAATGAATAAGGTACCGAGTAATTCACCTGCCATTACACGTGACAGCACATTATCACTATCACCGCTCGCAATCACGGTTGGACAACCGGACTTGGCTGCCAAACGTGCTGCACGAACTTTGGTTAACATGCCACCACGGCCAAATTTACCGCCGCCGCCAGCCATATCGAATAATGATTCATCCATTGCACGTACTGTATGGAACAGTTTTGCGTCTGGATTGGAACGAGGGTCAGAGTCGAACATACCTTCTTGGTCAGTTAAAATCACCAATAAGTCTGCATGTACCTGACCCGCCACCATAGCTGCCAAAGTATCGTTATCACCAAAGCGAATTTCATCTGTCGAAACAGTGTCATTCTCATTGATCACAGGAATGACACGCCAGTCGATCAAGTGTTGCAACGCATCACATGAGTTTAAATAGCGACGACGGTCTGCCAAGTCATCATGCGTTAACAACACTTGCGCTGTGCGTATCGAACGTTGTTCTAAAACGCTTGACCAAGTATGTATTAAACCCATTTGTCCAATGGCTGCACAAGCCTGTAGACTGGGTAGATCTGTGGGTCGGTTGTCCAAATTCATACGGACCATCCCTTCAGCCACAGCACCGGAAGACACAAGAATGATCTCGTGTCCTGCATTGTGTAGTTCTGCAATTTGTCCCGCCCAATGCGAGATTGCATCCAGATCTAACCCTTTTCCGTTTGCTGTGAGTAGTGATGATCCGATTTTAACAACGATACGTTTACAACCCTTGAGCTGACGTTGCCCATCTACCACTTCTATCATCTTGTCCTCAGACTTGTTTGCTTTGACACTTATTCAGCAATTAACGTACGTAGTACGATTCTGCCTCATCATCACCGTCTTCAAATTCATCATCAAAGTCTTCACCTTGACCTGCCAGACGTTGTTGACGACGCATTTCACGATATGCTTCTTTCGCAGCAAGCGTTTGCTCACGTGTTTCAGCTTCAAGCTGATCACGGAACGCTTTAACTTCTGCAGCATATTCAGGATCTTCAGTTTCGCGTTCGCGTTGTTCTTCAATTTGATCCATCAGGTAGTACACAACGTCTTTAGTACCTTCAAACGTTAAACCTGAAGTTTTGAATACAGGGCCTTTCCACTGCAACTCTTCGAGAATGTGATCACACCATTCATCACGCGTTTCAGCCGCCAATTGGTCTACTTTATTGAGTACCAATACAACAGGTAATTTTGAAAGTGTTGGGGAGAATTTTTTCAACTCTTCCAAAATTGCTTTTGCATTGTACGCAGGGTCAGAACCATCAATCGGTTGAACATCTACGATGTGCAATAAAATACGTGTACGCGCCAAGTGTTTCAGGAATCGAATACCTAGACCTGCACCTTCTGCAGCCCCTTCGATTAGACCCGGAATATCCGCCATTACAAATGAACGGTGACTATCGGCATCAACCACACCTAGGTTTGGCACCATTGTGGTAAATGGATAATCTGCAACTTTTGGTTTTGCTGCTGAAACTGCACGGATAAAGGTTGATTTACCCGCATTTGGCATACCCAACAAACCAACGTCTGCGAGTACTTTTAATTCAAGACGAATTTCACGATATTCGCCTTTTGAGCCGTGTGTACATTTACGTGGAGAACGGTTGGTTGAAGATTTGAAGTGAGTATTACCCAAACCACCTTCACCACCTGCTGCCACTAACACACGCTGACCGTCAGCCACTAAGTCGCCGATGATATCGCCAGATTCTGTATCTACAATTGTTGTGCCCACTGGAACGAGCAATACGGTATCTTCACCGCCACGGCCTGAGCAGTTCGCTCCACGACCATTTTTAGCACGTTCTGCACGGAATTTACGTGTATAACGATAATCTACTAGGGTACTTGTGTCGTTGTCGGCTTGAACGTATACGTTACCGCCACGACCACCATCACCACCATCTGGACCACCAAATGGTACGAATTTTTCACGGCGAAAACTGGCTACGCCATTGCCACCGTCGCCAGCCTCTACGGTAATGACTGCTTCATCAACAAAGCGCATGTTTGCCAATCCTCTAAAAACTTTAAAACCGCTTATTCTGCCATATTTTAAAGAATTTCTCGAACAATATTATTCAGCAATACTATAAATTTCATTCATCTTGGTGCTGATGCAAATTTTTAGGAAAATCCGCACCTCGCTCGAAAATCTTTAGCTCATCATCAAAATACCTTTGATAAATGGCAAACGAATTTCACTCCCCATTTCTGAAAGCTATTTACGTGCATTTTCCTTGGCTTCAATAATTTCAGGCAAGGTTCGTTCAACCCAACCAATCAGATGCATTAACTTTTCTGCAGCCTGTGAGCCCATTAAAGTCAGTTGATATTCAACTTTGGGTGGCACGACTGGATAGACTGTCCGTAAGATAAAACCATCTTGCTCGAGCATTTTCAGCGTTTGAGCCAGCATCTTTTCGCTCACCCCTTCGATCCGCTGCTTAAGTTCACTAAAACGGTGTACCCCTTCAGTCAAACAACGCAAAACTAATACTGACCATTTATTGGTGAGATGTTCCAATATTTCTCGAGATGGACAATCAGTGGATAAAACTTGACCTAATAATTTACTTGTAGCGTATGTGTTCATTAAATCTTTCCTCAAAGTCACTAACTTACTTTTTGGTATGTACTTACATTTAGTAAGTTAACAGATTAAGATTCAACCATCAAGATCATTTATTCAACAATCAGAGGGTTTAAATATGAAAATCGCAATTACAGGTGCAACAGGTCAACTAGGCCAATTGGTCCTTCAATTTTTATTGAAAGAAACCGCAGCCGAAAACATCATCGCTTTAGTTCGCTCAACAGAAAAAGCAGCATCCCTACAAGCTCAAAGCATCGAACTGCGTCATTTTGACTATGATCAACCAGATACACTGGTTCCTGCACTACAAGGTGTCGATAAATTATTACTTATTTCTGCCAATGAAATTGGTCGTCGTACTCCACAACACAAAGCCGTAATTGATGCTGCAGTAGAAGCGAAAGTTCCATATCTTGCTTATACCAGCCTGTTACGTGCAGATACGTCACCATTGGGTTTATCTCAAGAACATCGTGAAACAGAAAGCCTGATTCAAGCTAGTGGTTTAACCTATACCTTCTTACGAAATAACTGGTATGTCGAGAACTATCTTGCTGCTGCAGGGCATGTGGTTGAAACAGGTACCTTATTTGGTGCAGCAAAGGATGGGAAAATTAATGCAGCGACCCGTGCTGACTATGCTGAAGCAGCTGCAAAAGTACTTACAAGCTCTGGTCATGAGAATAAAACCTATGAACTTGCAAGCTCAGACAGTTTCACATTGGCACAGCTTGCTGAAACCCTACAGCAAGTTTCAGGTCAAAATGTTCACTATCAAAATTTAACTGCAGAAGACTACACACAAGGCCTATTACAAGCTGGCTTACCTGCTGGTCTTGTAGATGTGATCGTCGATGCTGATATCAACAGCATTGACGGTGCAATGCAAAGTGATCGTAAGGACTTGGAACAGTTACTCGGTCACCCAACCACTTCTCTACGTAGTGCTGTTGAAGCTGCTTTAAAATAAGATCAAACCAACAAAAAAGCCCGAATTGATTCGGGCTTTTTTTTGAGTTAAATCTAACTTATGGATGTACATTTTTTATCGGCAAATCCATATTCATATCTAAATTTGCCTTGGTATTACGCTCTGCGTTGTACATCGTGGCATTAAAGGTTGCGATTTTTCGCATGGTCATCGGGTCATTCAGTTTTAGCTGTGGTGCAAACTGATGTACTACATGCAAATCAACTTTTTCATTAAACTCAAAATACACAGGGCCATTAAAATTAATTCGAATAGGAATGTTATAGGTTCTTTTCAAATGAAAAGGCACATCTAACTTGACAGGAATGTCCATTTTTAACGGAAATTTCGGCACGAGTTTATTTTTAATCACCAAATCTGTGGTCGCCTCAAGCGGCATCGTCTGGTTAATTTGAATATTGGTGGAATAATCAATATCCACTGAGATCGGAACCTCTACACTAAACTGCAAATCTGCCAGATATTTTCCCTTTAAGGGTAATTGCAGCTTCCGATCTAAAGCAATCTGCGTATCCAGAGTCCCAATAGACTGCGTTTGCAAATAATTACCAACGGAAATTTTGGTGGGTAGTGAATGCGACAATTGAATATCAGCATTTTTTGCACGTACTTGCATCGACGCATAAATATTTAAATACAACCAAAATAGTACCGCAACCAATAACGCAACTGCGATAAAACTCAAAATGATGCGCTTCGCCGATTGAAATATCCACATGGCTTACTCCTGAGCTTTCGCTTCAGTTTTGGCATGCTCTCTGTTGAGTCGCATTGTTTTTAGTGGAATTACCAATTCACCCTTTTTAATTTGAACCGGCAACGTATTTTGCACATCCACTGTCGCTTTTAATGCCGTTTTAATTGGAACATTTAAATTACCTTCAATAGGAATGTTGGTTTTTAAATTTGCATTTAGTGGAATATGTAGGTTTTCTTTCAGCACGGTTTTGACTGGCGCATCAAATTTTAAATGTACTTTTTGCTCCAAAGGCACATTCATATTTACTGGAATATCCAATTGTATCGGGATATCACCTTTGAGCGGCAAAGTCACATCCTGCCCCATGACTTTAACTTTCACTTTGGTATTCACAGGAAGGTTTTGATTCACTTTCAAAGTTTCACGCACTGGAATCGTGGTCTTAATCGGGACTTGATTATCAAAATACACCCGTGGTGTCAGCGTTTGAGTTAAGGGAATATTTAAATTTTCATGTATCGGAATTTCAGCATTCACCCGCCCTGTCACGTCCACATCCAAGGCATCATGAATTTTGACTTCAGCTTGTAACGGCTCTTGCAGGTCAATATTGACGTTCTGATTTTCTAGCGGGATATAAATATTAAAGTGCTTAAACACCCAAATGGCGATAAGTACACCACAGAGCGCAGCAAACACAATAAATGCCAATCCACTGAGCATGTGCTTTGCTTGCAAACTAAATTCCTTTTGCTTTTTATTTTTTACAGTCTCATTTTGAACACATTATACAAACCAGTTTGCAATTTTTTGTATTTAATTCTTTAATAATTTCATCAACTTAAAACTTGAACATTTTAGTCAGCTTTTCATTATAAATGACTCACACTCATCTAACAGTGGCAGAAAAAACAAGAACTTTTGATGCTTTTGATCAATCCATTCGTCATCTATGCCTTAAGTTTTTAACCCATACTCTTTAGATAAAAAAAGAGCCTCAAATGAGGCCCTTTTTTTACAGCGTGAACTAATTAAGCATTAGTTTCAGCAGGAACTTTTGGATAGCTTACGCCGCCCATTTGCTCAGCAATACGCAATACTTGGCAGCTATAACCCACTTCGTTATCGTACCAAACATAAGCAGTTAAACGGTTACCAGAAGCGATTGTCGCTTGAGCGTCAAACACACCAGCAGTACGTGAACCGATAAAGTCAGACGATACAACTTCAGTTGAGTTTGTATAACCGATTTGACCTTGAAGGTTAGAGTTGATTGAAATTTGGCGAATGTATTCATTCACTTCTTCACGGTCAACATCTTGACCCAAAGTAAGGTTCAAAATTGCAAGAGATACGTTTGGAGTAGGTACACGTACTGAGTTACCAGTCAATTTACCTTGAAGAGCAGGAAGTGCTTTAGCAACAGCTTTAGCAGCACCTGTTTCAGTGATTACCATGTTTAAAGTAGCAGCACGACCACGACGGTCAGCTTTATGGTAGTTGTCGATCAAGTTTTGGTCGTTTGTGAACGAGTGAACTGTTTCAACGTGACCATTGATCACTGTGTACTTGTCGTTTAACACTTTAAGTGTTGGTGTGATCGCGTTTGTTGTACAGCTTGCAGCAGAGATGATTGTATCTTCATCAAGGATGTCAGCTTGGTTCACACCGTAAACAACGTTCTTCATATCACCTTTACCAGGTGCAGTTAGAATTACGCGTGCAGCACCTGGACATTTAAGGTGCTGTGCAAGACCTTCAGAATCACGCCATTTACCTGTATTATCGATTACAAGTGCATTGTTAATACCGTAAGCAGTGTAATCCACTTCAGATGGGTTAGACGCATAGATCACTTTGATGAAGTTACCGTTAGCAATGATTGCTTCGTTTTCTTCATCAACAGAAATCGTACCTGCGAATGGACCATGAATAGAGTCACGACGTAACAAAGACGCACGTTTTTCTAAGTCACCGTCAGATGATTTACGAACAACGATTGCTTTAAGGTTAAGGCCACGACCTAGACCAGATTGGCTGATCATCAAACGTGCAAGGATACGACCGATACGACCGAAACCGTAAAGTACAACATCACGGTTTTCAACGTTAGTTGCATTGCCTTCAAGTGATTTCACAGCGTCAGCAACGAATGCGTCAACATCACCGCCTTTTTCTTTGAACTCAACAGCAAGTTTGCCAAGATCAATTTCAGCAGTACCGATGTTTTCGATTTTCGCCAAAGCTTCAAGAATTGGGAAAGTGTTCACAACTGAAAGTTCAACGTCAAGTACGCGAGTACGACGATGCGCTTTAAGAATTTGGATAACCGAACGGTTAATTAAAGAACGACCGTATACTGTAGCTACGATGTTTTTTTCACGATATAACTGACCCACTAGGGCAATCATACGTTCCGCGATTTCTTCACGGTTTTTCCAGCGACCTTGGTGCTCTGCATGTAGGGCAACGATAGTGTCTTTGCTCACAGATACGTCCTCTAATTAATTGTAAATCTAAGCATAAATTTCAAAACCCCACAATTGTAATGGAAAACTGAAAATTAATGAATCTAAAAGCAGATTTCGACAAGGTTATTTTGTTATATATTCACTATCAATTTTCAAAATAATCATGATTAGTATTATGATTTTATAGCCGAAAGTTGAAAAACAGGCTTTTTCGCAGATTTTTGTCACAAAATTTCAAATGTAGTTTTATCAACCAGATCTCAGCAGATTTAGCTCAAAGATGAACGAATATTTATATTTTTCAAATTGTGCTGTTTTTTTATTTTGCTCAATTTATAGTATTTTTACTGATGCTAAGCTCGTAATAATAATTTCACATTTTTAAATGATTTTTAAGAATATTCGATGGAATCTTACACCTGAGTTTTGAATAAAGTGTTTAGCCTTCAGCTGGAGGTACTCTTACGAAACGTTGTTTCTCATTTGGCAAAATGAGAAGCGAAGCTTCGTAAGGAAACCATCTTGCGGAGCAATGCTCCTCACCGCAAAACTCGTTCACTACCGTCAATTTATTCAAAGTATCGCAAAAACATTTTTTATTAGAAGTAACCTTGTCTTAGACAATTGCGGATAACATTACCGCGTATCGTTCTTTTATTTGGATCAAATTACGCCTCTAATGTTACTGCCTAACATTAGTTTTAAAGTCAGATCAATATTTAAAATTCTGTTAATTTTTCAGATTCTCAGCAAACTTTTCCAAATTAAAATCAAAGAAATTTACACTCAGCTCTAATATTTTCGGTAGTGCATTTAAACCATTCTCTCCAGTACTAATCGCAAAATATCTCCGATCACTAAAAGACTGCACCTTTAAGGCATTTTCACATGGCTCAAAATCGAGATTGACGAGCTGTGACGCATGTTCCTTTAGCAACATTAAAACCTGCATATAAGTTTGGCGCTTTTTTTGCTGCTGCGCTTTTAAAGCATCGGCTTCAAGGCTTTCATAATCCCCTGTTTTCGTCATGCGTTTGGAAAATCCAACATGCGCGCCATGGGCACCCGTATTTTCTACGACGGCTTCAGCAGCAAAGATTTTCTGTTGATCCTCGTTCGGCTGCAAGAGCGCTTTCAACGCCGTATGAATTTGCTGTGACTGCTGATGATGTAACTCCCAATCATCTTCATTTTGAACATGAAAAATGTGCGTACGCCGTTTCAACAAAAGCACCTGCCAAGCCTGTAGTTGAAGTCGCAGTCGCTTTAACTCCAAACTTGCCTCAAACTTAGGGCAACTACTCAAGACGTTTAGACTCGTGATGAGCTTCTGAGATATTTGCATGCTATGGAAAAATACAAAGTCATGCTGTATCTGCTCACTCAGTTGATATTGAACAGTCTGATGTAAGGGCTTCAATATCAATGTATTGAACTGCTGCTCAAAAGCAGGTAAAACCGTCGCTAATTGAGTAGCATCCTCTACATGCAGTATTAAAAGTAGATGCTTATCTACCCGTGTATGTAGTTGCTGCATTAAATTTTGCAGATCTAAATGTATAAAACCTGCAATGGATGCCAACTTTGAGACTCGAAATTTTAATTGTTCGATCTGTTGATTTTCTAAAGCAGTATTTAAATCTATGGCCACCCCATCAAAAATTTCGTCTGCTAAGGCCTCATTATGCTTTGTTGATAAAAACCGAGTTGCTGAATACTGCGTCGTCCAATCTAAATCAGGCGACAAAATATAAATAAACTCAGATGTTTGTACAATTTGTAAATATCGCGTTTTTTGTTCACGCTTTAAATAATATTTAAAAATCGGATGTTGCCAAACCTCAGATGATTTTGGTATAGAAGCATCAAAAACTTGCCCTAACATATGTGACTTTAAGAAAATTTCGATCAAGAAAATTTTAACTTGCAGAGCAGTGAGTTGACGTGCATCACTCGGCGCATTCAAATCCATTTCACGAATGATTTGTGCGGCATTTAAAATGAAATGCTGATGTAATACATTTTTTTCATACTGTAATTCAAAATCTTCTTCTGCATCTATTTTATTGATATAGGATAGGTTTTTTTCTAATTTTTGCGCAACTTGAATACTCATTGTCAATGTTCGAAGTTCTTCAAGCTGTGTTGCCAAATACTGTGCATGCTCACGCATGACATCATATTTTAGTACTTTCATCAGCATGCCCAAATTCATCGGTACATCGCTTTGATACGACTGTGATGAAGACTCCCAACGAATACCTTTTTGCAATAACACCCGCTGTATCTGTGCTAAATTGGATTGATCAAGATCAGTGCACACTTCAGACACGATACTCTGCCAATGCTGATCCAGCACGGGTTGTAGCTGTAAAAGTTTTGCGCTTAGATGAAATGGGACAACCACTGACTGCTTCCTGTATCTTGGTTCTTTAATCGATCTTTTATCGATTTCAGTTTATTTTTATCTAAAATAAATATTTTTGTACACCATCATTCAATGCTGTTCTTCCTAAACAATAAATTGAATCATGGCTTGTTGTAGTTTTCTAAGTTTAAGATTTTACTAAAAAACAGCAAGCATTAATTGTAAACTGATCAATTTATCGTACCAGCATTTTCAGTTTAAGAATCGATTCGATCATTTAACGCTTTTACATTTTTTGCTAGCGCACGTTCATTTTGCTTTTGTTTAAACAGATGCAAAACACCTTCTATCACCAATAACAATACCGCACCCCAAATTGGAATATAGGTCAGCCATTCTTCGGCTTCTACTCGCTCCCCCAATGCGATGGATGCAAAAGCTAACAACACGGGTTCTAAATAACTCAACAAACCAAAAATCACAAATGGCAAATAACGACTCGCCAACATATAGCTACCTAAGCCAAGCGCACTCAGAAAACCCAGTCCTAAAACCGCCAAAATCAGATACGGGAATAACGACATCAGCGCTAAACTATCGCTATGAATAAATCCTAAATAAAAGGCTACAGGCAAAATTAAGCAAAGATCCCACCAAAAACCACCTAAATGATCGGTTTTAAAGGTACGACGTAAAAAGAAATAAATTGGATAAGCCACAGCGACATAAACTGTTTCCCACGCGATGCTGCCAATGCGCCAAATTTCGTGGCCGACCCCTAAAATTGCCAGTGCCACGGCAGCCATCTGCCATTTAGACAGCTTTTCTTTATACAGTACACATCCGACTAGAACCATCACTAAAGGCAGTAGAAAATAACCCAAAGAAACTTCTAGTCCACGGCCATTAATCGGCCCCCACAAAAACAACCAAAGCTGTGTAGTACATAAAAAAGAACTAATGATCAACCAAATCAGAAAGATCGGCTGCTTGACCACTCGCCAAAAAATTTCACTGACTTTGTTTAAATCTTTCATCCACCACATAAATAAGGTTAAAAATGGCAAGGTCGCCAACATGCGCCATGCAAAAGTTTGCTCGCTATCTAGAGGTTTTAAAAAGATGGTAAAGAAATACAAAATACCGAAAGTGACCGATGCCAATACAGACAATGCAACGCCTTTATACATCTTTCACTCCAGTCAAAATGACTACATAATCTTGATATTTTGCTTGATCAATCAAGCTTCTCACCTGGACATTCTAGCAAATAAAAAACCATGCACAGGCATGGTTTTTTAGCATTTTTTCAAATATTTAGGTTTTAGGTTTCACTGTCTGCTTGGTATGAATAATATCTGATAAATCATAACCAACAGATTGAGCATAATTTAGATATTCCTGAATCACTTCCTGATCTGGATGAGCCGAACGAGAAAGAACCCACATATATTTACGACGTGGCTCACCCACCAAAACTGTTTGATAGTCTTCATCGGCTTTGAGTACCCAATAATCACCACGCCCCACAGGCAACCAACGAATTGCTTCTGGTAAGAAACTAACTTTTAATTTCGAGTTAAACGGTGCATTTTGTACAAATGCCTCCCCTAGTGATTGCTTCTTGGTACCATCTTTAGATACACAGCGATTATTTACATTAATGTTGCCATTTTCATTTAGCGTGTAAACCGCAGTCACATCACGGTCACAGCTTTTTTGAAAAACCATAGGCTTACGAGCTACTTCATACCACATACCTAAATAACGATCGAGCTCGACTTTTTCCACAGTCTGTAACGGTTTCGTCTGTGCATAGGCCATTGTGGCTGCACCCAAACCAATTAACACTGCTGCACCAAGTGCAATTTTTGCGAGTTTAAAACCAGCTTTCGGAAGATTCGTTGTTGTCATTTTTATGCCTCATTTCGATGCAAAACATTCGATGAAAATTAAGTAATTCTTTCTCTCGTGATTTTACTCTAGCCGAAAAAATTGCCCTAAAAATCATTTTCTTGTCTGAATTATGTATGTAATTCAGACAATATTCCGCATCTTGTCTAACAAAATTATGAAATCATCTGTGCTTTTAAACGCAAGATTTCATCGCGTAATCGAGCGGCTTGTTCGAACTGTAAATCCTTAGACGCTTTTAGCATTTCTTTTTCCAGCTTGTTCATATGTTTTGCTAAAAGTTTTGGATCAGACATCAAATGACGTTCATCTGCAGTTAATGCCTTGGCCTGATCTGAAATTTTTGCATCGATTTCATCATCTGTGAGCACTTCACCAGTATCAATATCATTAACGTTTTGGCGTACAGCACTGCGTGGCGTAATGCCATGTTCAAGGTTAAAGGCGATTTGTAAATTACGACGCCGATCCGTTTCATCAATGGCTTTTTGCATTGAGTCAGTCATACGATCTGCATATAAAATCGCTTTACCGTTTAAGTTACGCGCTGCACGACCAATGGTTTGAATCAAAGAACGCTCAGAACGTAAGAACCCCTCTTTGTCAGCATCTAAGATGGCGACTAAAGACACCTCTGGCATATCTAAGCCTTCACGCAGCAAGTTAATCCCAACAATTGCATCGTATACACCTGAACGCAATTCATGAATAATTTTAGTTCGTTCAACAGTGTCAATATCAGAATGTAAATAAGCGACCTTAATACCATATTCTTTCAAATATGAAGTTAAATCTTCTGCCATACGTTTGGTTAATGTCGTAACCAATACACGCTCATTTAAGTTTTTACGATTATTAATTTCTGACAATACATCATCCACTTGCGTTAACACTGGACGAATTTCAATTTCAGGGTCGACCAAACCTGTGGGTCGAACCACTTGCTCAACGACTTGTTCAGACTTTTCCATTTCATAATGTGCAGGCGTTGCACTGACATAAATCGTCGAAGGAATAATCCGCTCCCATTCTTCAAATTTCATTGGGCGGTTATCAAGCGCACTTGGTAAACGAAAACCGTAATTGACCAAATTTTCTTTACGTGAACGGTCACCTTTATACATAGCCCCAATTTGCGGAACGGTAACGTGCGATTCATCAATGATTAATAAAGCATCATCAGGTACATAATCAAACAAAGTCGGAGGTGCTTCACCAGAAGGACGGCCAGACAAGTGGCGTGAATAGTTTTCAATACCGTTGGTATAGCCAAGCTGCTGCATCATCTCTAAATCATAACGTGTACGTTGTTCGATACGCTGTGCTTCGAGTAATTTATCATTTGCACGAAAGAATCCTAGTCGTTCTGCGAGTTCTTCACGAATCGTTCCAATTGCACGCTGTAAATTATCTTTAGGTGTTACATAATGGCTTTTTGGGTAAATCGTAATCCGTGGCACTTTACGGACCATTCTGCCCGTCAATGGATCAAACCATCGAACTGAATCAACTTCATCATCAAATAACTCTATTCGAATGGCATTTTGATCAGATTCAGCAGGAAAAATATCAATAATTTCACCACGAATACGGTATGTGCCCCGTAAAAATTCGAGTTCATTTCGGGTGTATTGCATTTCCACCAAACGACGGATGATATCATCACGGCTAATACGGTCTCCTTCCACGATATGCAGAAGCATACTCATATAAGCATTGGGATCACCCAGACCATAAATAGCTGAAACTGACGCTACAATGATCGCATCACGTCGCTCTAATAATGCCCGTGTTGCCGAAAGACGCATTTGGTCGATATGATCATTAATTGATGAATCTTTTTCAATAAAAGTATCTGAAGATGGAACATAGGCTTCGGGTTGATAATAGTCATAATAACTGACGAAGTATTCCACGGCATTATGCGGAAAGAAGGCTTTAAACTCGCCATAAAGCTGCGCAGCCAAAGTTTTATTATGCGCCATAATAATCGTTGGACGTTGCGTGCGTGCTATCACATTTGCCATGGTATAGGTTTTACCTGAACCTGTTACCCCTAAGAGCAACTGATCATGCATTCCTTTTTCAATCCCCTTCACCAATTTCTCAATCGCTTGAGGCTGATCACCTGCCGGCTGATATTGTGTTACCAGTTCAAAAGGCTGTTCCTGCATCACACTCTTCTTCAATTCAACAGTTTTATATGGCTTTATTATGAGGGCAAAGTTGCACAAAACAACGCTAAATTTATGTAAATACCAGAGGCGTGTACAGACTGAAAAATTATAATTCAACATACCCACACAGATTTTTCTCATGTTTGAAAAATAATTCGCCTGATTTCGCATGTTTTTCTTGAGGAAACTGTTGGCTCTATAAAAACTCAAGAATAAAGCGTTCATTTATCCCTTATTGATACTTGACCTATATAAATTTCACCTGCAACATGAACAAAAGGACGCCACAGATCAAACTTATGACTTACCAATATCATGACGAAAGTATTGTTAAAAACCTACCCGAAGATACTATTTTTGTTTTTGGCAGCAATATGGCAGGTCAACATACTGGCGGTGCAGCGCGTACTGCCCTAGAGCATTTTGGTGCAATGAATGGTATTGGTCGTGGATGGGCTGGTCAAAGTTTTGCTATTCCAACAATGAATGAGCATTTACAACAAATGCCATTGTCTCAGATTCAACATTATGTTGATGATTTTAAAATCTATACCAAGAATCATCCGAAGACCAAATATTTCATTACGTCGATTGGCTGTGGTGTCGCTGGCTATAAAGTTGAAGAAATTGCTCCCATGTTTAAGGGGATTTCTAGAAATGTTATTTTTCCAATTTCATTCCGTCCTTTCGTTGAAAAAGCTTTACCTAAACTTACTTCGAAACTTCTACATACAATTTTTCAAGACTCGGTAATTTTTGCACCTTCGGCAGATGAATTGGTTGATGTTCTAGCCTTAACAGATAATGAAAAAAGTCTTGCGAAAATTGTGCTGAATACCCAAATGTACCCGACAGATAGCAATGGTCGTGACCGTATTTTTGAAATTGAAGATATTTTGCATGCCCTGAATGGGAAAATATTTGAGTTTCAAAGCAACTCAGAAGGCCCAATGATGTTTGGCGGTGTCATTTTAGCCCTACTTGAACTGTACAATATTAATGAAAAAGATTTTATTGATGTTTGGAAAGCTGAACGTGAAATCGCTGCACCAAAGCCTGAAAATAAAGCTCGTAAAGCCAGCCGCTAAAGACTATTTTCACCTCATTTCCCCCCAAAAAAGCCAAAGTCTACATTGGCTTTTTATCTAAGGTGGATTAATGACTTTTAGCGACTTAAGTCACATTAAAAATAAAGTTTATTTTACATATCACATTATTTTAATATCATTTTTTTCGTCTTATACTACATGCTGTAATTATCATGAAGAATGACGAGCACATAAAATAGACATGCTAGATTCTCCTTTTTTTGAGCTATCCCCCATTGCCATGTGGCTTGAAGATTACAGTGAAGTCAAAAAACAATTTGATCTCTGGCGTCAGCAAGGTGTGCAGGATCTCTCCACTTTTCTTCAACAAGATGAATCACGTATTCTGCAATGTGCAAGAAAAATAAAAATCTTACAGGTCAACACAAAAACGTTAGAACTGTATCAAGCGCGTAATATTGAACATTTATGTCAAAACCTTGATCTCGTTTTTCAGGCGGAGATGTGTCAAACACATATTAGAGAATTGGTTGCATTATGGAATGGGGAAACACATTTTTCCCATTCTGCCGTAAACTATACACTCAGTGGGCAACGTTTAGACATTCAACTCAAAGGCATCGTCCTACCAAATCATGAGCAGGATTTATCAGCAGTCTTAATTACAACTGAAGATATCACGTCTTATACCGAAGCTTGCCGTTTACAAGAACAAAGTCGTCATTTAGCAGAAGCGCGTTTCCATTATTCGCCAACCTCTCTTTGGGTAGAAGATTTCAGCCGGATTAAAATAAAATTAGATCAGCTTCGCGCTTTAGGTATAGAAGATTTTGTGACATTTTTGGATGTTCACCCCGATTTTGTACAAGAGTGTATTAAGGAAATATTGATCGTTGACGTTAATCAGGCCACCCTTGATTTGTTTGGCGCTTCGGACAAAGAAATATTGCTCAAAAATGTACATAAAGTGTTTGCCAAAGAGATGCTGCAAACCTTTAAAGAACAGTTGATTGAACTTTGGAATGGTAATTTACATCATCAACGTGAAGCTATAAATTATGCACTTGATGGCAGTATTCGCCACGTCTTGCTGCAATTTACCGTATTTCCCGATTATCTCGACGACTGGAGCACCGTGCAGGTTGCATTAACCGATATTACCGCACGTAAAAAGGCTGAAAATTATCTCGAGTATTTAGGTAAGCACGACGTATTGACCAAACTCTATAATCGTTCATTTTATATAGCAGAACTCAAGCGTCTCGAACGCAATCAATTACGTCCTGTTTCTTGTATTTTTATGGATTTGAATGGACTAAAAGAACTCAATGACAGTATTGGGCACGATGCTGGTGACAGTATCCTCAGACGTCTGGGCAACATTTTAAACCAACTTATTCAGCATACGCCCTATTCTGCTTCGCGCATTGGCGGTGATGAATTTGTCATACTTTTACCGGGTGCTGATGATGCAGCATTGCAAAATTGTTTACAAAGTTTGAATGAGTTGTTATTGGTCGATAACCAATTTTATTCTAATCAACCGATGAGTATATCGATTGGTTCTGCCACCAATATCTTGAATGAGCGAATGGAAGATATGCTTAAACGTGCTGATCTTGACATGTATCGTCAGAAGAAAAAGTATTATCTAAATAATGACCGTAGAATTCAGTCTGAAATACGCAATTAACATCAATAATTTGCAATAAAAAAGCCATGGTTTTAATCATGGCTTTTTTATTTAAATCTCTTAACGCTTACCCATCGAACGACGTGTACCGCGTGGTGGCATCCAAGTACGATCAGCATAACGCTGAGGTTTTGGACGCATATCTTCAAAGATTTCATCCGAAGCATTATCTTCAGCTTTTTTAATCGGAAAAGGCAAATTAACTAAAGCCTTTTTCTTGGGAGGGTTTTGCGTACTCATACGAATAACTCAATTGAATCTGGTGCTATTGTACAAAAAAAATGGTTTTGGTGTAAAAGGCTTTAAGAGATTAACCACGATTAACATATAACGACTCAACAATGACCTATGACTTATATCTGTAGAGGAAAACAAAGCAAAAAACTGCTTTGAATATGGTCGTTTTAAACTATTTTATTGACCTAAACAAATCAATTCACTGTCATTTATGTCAATAAATATTTAATATTTACAAATAGATAGAAGCATTTCTAAATTTCAAAAAAGTTCGATTTTTTACACAAATACCCAATTAAAGCCTTCAAATAATACAAATCATCAAGAATGTTACAGGACTATTACGTTTATTCTTGTTTTCTATAACATTTTTTACGCACTAATTTTGAATAATGAGCACTTAGAAAAATTATTATCAATTTACGGACATGGAGTCCTTTCAAATGAAAAAAAGTGTATTGTGCATTGCTGCTTCAATGGCTGCCCTACCAATCATCAGTCATGCAGACTCACCATATTTTAGTTTAAAAGATGGCGATGGCTTCAAACGTTTTTCTGTCTCTGTTGGTGCTTTACATGTTATGCCACAAGGTAAAGCGCAGCCATTTCGTGTAAATACTGCCATCAATGAAGGCTATGAGGCAGAAGTTGGTGATGTTAAAACACAAACAGTAAAAGACAATATTCGAGAAGGATACAAAGTCCCTCCGCTGCTAGCAGGTGCGCTAAACCTTTTGGACACAGTTCCTGCTTCAATGAGTGGTAAAGCCACGATTTCAGGACTTGAACAATGGGACAATCCAGGGACAGGTATTGAAGCAGACGACGTCACCACGCTTGGGATCATGACCAACTATTTCTTCACTGACAATGTATCACTAGAAATGAAAGCGGGTATTCCGCCAAAAGTTGATTTACAAGGCTCAGGGAAAATTTACGCGCCATTTTCAGCCATTGCAAAACCACTAGGCGGTGCACTGGGAAATCTTGAACTTGAAAATGATATTTTCATTACCGACTTAGGCGCACATGGTGCAGCAGCTTCTGCACGTGCATGGACTCCGGCTGCTGAAATCCAATATCACTTCGGTAAAACTGGCGTCAATAAATTCCGTCCCTATGTGGGTCTAGGCGTGATGTATGCCTACTTCAATGAATTGGAAATGAATCCACAAATTGAGAAAGATTTGATTGCCGCAGGTCACATGATTGCCAACATTAAAGAAGGTAATGCAGGCGCCTCTTTAGAAGGAAAGCCAAGTAAGGCTAATCCAAAAGTTGATTTAGAGGCAACTGATGTATTTGCTCCGGTTGCGACGGTGGGCTTCACTTATGATTTCAATGATAAATGGTTTGCTGTTGGTTCTGTCAGCTATGCACACCTTCAAAATGAAACCACCATTACCGTTACAGATGCGACACACGGCGAACTGATCAAATCTAAAGCTGATATTGAAGTAAACCCGATCCTTGCATATGCAGGTATCGGTATGCGTTTCTAATTAATAACCTGAATATAAAAAAAGACGGCTACAGCCGTCTTTTTTATTAGGCTATATATGGTCTTTTATTTTGAATTATCTCTTCAATCTCTTTTAAACACTTTTGAATTTCGGCTGTGTCATTTTCCTTTATTCATCCATAGTTACCTATAAAAAAAATTTATTGTTTGGTGAATTAAATTTAATCGCAACTCTGCGTTTATTCGAATACCATTGGATTAAATTTAAAGAATGTAGCCTGCTGTATGTCTGATACTCGTTTCTCAAAGCCCCTGATTTACATGCTCATTGGCAGTGCTATTATTTTGGCATTGTCTTTAGGGGTGCGTCATGCATTTGGCCTCTATCTCGTGCCGATGAGTGATGAATTCGGTTGGGGACATAACGTATTTAGCCTTGCCATTGCCATGCAAAACTTAATTTGGGGTGCTGTACAGCCAATTACCGGGGCTTTTGCAGATAAATATGGCAGTAAGATCGTGGTCGCCGTCGGGGGTGCATTATATGCCCTAGGGCTATTACTCATGGCCATCAGCTCCACCGGTTTACTGCTTAATTTAAGCGCAGGTTTAATCCTAGGTTTGGCTCTCTCAGCCACATCATTTCCAGTATTACTTTCTGCCGTAGGACGTGCAGCGCATCCAGACAAACGTAGTTTAGCCATGGGTATTGCCAGTGCAGCAGGTTCTTTTGGTCAGTTCATTATGCTGCCCTCTACATTACTGCTATTGCAAAAATTGGGTTGGTCTTCGGCTTTGGTGGTCAGCGCCATTTTAATTGCGCTTATTATTCCTTTAGCTTGGATGCTAAAAGCACCAATGTATGTTGTACCAAATGCAACCAATACGCATGAAGCCTCTCTGACTTTTAAACAAATTTTGCAATTGGCTTGGGAGCATAAACCCTTTTGGTTTCTAGCACTCGGTTTCTTTGTCTGTGGCTTCCAAGTGGTGTTTATTGGCATCCATCTTCCGGGATATTTAATCGATCATGGCTTTAATGCCACTACGGGCACTATTTTCCTAGCGCTCGTTGGACTGTTTAATATTGTCGGCACCTACACAGCTGGTTGGCTCGGTGGCAAATATTCCAAACCAAAGCTGTTAATGGGACTTTATGGTTTACGTGGCATTGCCATTATTGCCTTTCTTTTGCTGCCTTTAAGTACATGGACAATCTATGCTTTTGGCGTCATTATGGGTTTATTATGGCTTTCTACCGTACCACTCACCAACGGTATTGTGGCCAATATGTTTGGCGTTAAATATCTCAGTATGCTCAGTGGCATCGTATTCTTTACACACCAAGTCGGTTCTTTTTTTGGTGGCTGGTTGGGTGGTGTGAACCACGATATGACCGGTAACTATAATGCCATTTGGATTTTTTCGATTGTCCTGAGTATTTTTGGGGTATTGGTACATTTCATGGTTAATGAGGAAAGTGTCATTCATGACTAATTCAACATTATGGTTCCGACTCAGTATTGCCATCAGTATTCTGGCCTTGTTGGCCTTATCCATCGGCTTATGGAGCCAAACGCCTGAATTATTCGAATACTTTAACCAAGCGTTTTGTGCACATTAAAGACGCATAGAAGCCTTAATTCCAATTCAAACTGCTGTTTTATCAACACTACAACAGCAGTTTTTTAGCTATTTTCTACACGATTCAATAAAAGCTGCATTTTCAGCATATTAGTATTAATAATACGTTTTTTCATAAACTTAGCTTATTTTTTAATTTTCCATCCTGTGCTTTCTTCCATAGATTAAGTCTCAATAAAGAACAAATTGAGAACTTATGAAATGACCGCATTAACTCAACTTTCGCAAGCCATCCATGATGCTCCACGTTGGCATCAAGCAGAACAATTTCAAGATGGCAATGAAATTCGTATTGAAGCGCAACATGACCAAGCTTTGGGGGCTGTGGTTTATGGTTTAGATGCGCGTAAAGCACAGTCTGGGGAAACCATCTATCGTTTAAAACAAGCGCTGGCAGAACACTTGATTTTAATTTTCAAACATCAAAGTCTAGATGATTTACAGTATCTCGCGTTTGCAAGTTATTTCGGTTCAATCTTCCGTCCCGGTGCAGATATTCCTGTGCTAGCGTCACAAGATGATACCGGTACACCACCAGACGTGGTACCCGTTTCAAATGCAGTCGGCAAAGGTGACTATACTGGACATGGTGAATTGGCTGCGCATGCAGACCATCAGTGGACTCCGCTGCCATCTTTTGGTTCATTACTCTATGCCATTGAACTACCACAAGACGGTGGACAAACCTCATGGTATAACACCATTAAAGCCTATGAAGCTTTAGATGAAGCGACACAAAAACATTTAGACCAACTTCAACTCATTACCTACAACCCATTTGTCCGTGCCAAAAATAATAAAGGCACAACGGGATATGACGCTACACCGCTATATCGTTTCAAAGACCAACCGATTGTTGGACATGCCTATCCACATCCACTTGTACGTACCCATCCAGAAAGTGGCCGTAAAGGTCTGTGGTTAAATGAACGATCTGAAGTGGAATTGGTTCACTACGATGATCAGTCAGGCAGTGAATTGATTGCATCCTTACGTGAACATATATTGAAACCTGAGTTTCGATATGAACATCAATGGGAAGAAGGTGACATTGTATTTTGGGATAACCAAGCCACTTTACACTCACGCCGCCCTTTCCCTTCAGACCAACGCCGCTTATTAAAGCGAATTAGCCTAGCAGGAGGACGACCATACTAATGTTGAATGTCATACCAACAATAAAAAATAAATAAAACAGCAAAATCCGTGTTTGAGCAATAACTCCAAATAATTAAAATTTTAAAACAATAAGAACACCGCTCAAATTACGGATGATCTATATCTAAGGCCTTAAAACCTGAAATCAAATGGTCTAACATCGCACGCACACCCGGCAGCATGCCTTGTCGTGTCGCGTAGGCAACATGGATGACCCCTTGCGGCAATTGCCATTCAGGAAATAGCTCTATTAACTCACCACTTTTTAAAGCATCACGTACAAACACTTTGGGCAAAGAAGCGATTCCCACGCCAGAAATAACAGCAGAAATCATGGCACTAAAACTGTCAGTTCTTAAGCGTGGATGAAATTCAATTTGTTGAGTTTCACTTTTTTCACGATGTCGGAAATCCCAAAAATGTTTAGGCCGATCAAAACCAATACACGGAAAATTTTGAATCTCAGCCAATTGCTGTGGTATTTCACGCTCGAAGAAAAGTTGTGGCGATGCCACCAAAACATGATCCCAAGCATCTAAATCTCGAACGATCAAATCACTATCCATTAAAGGCATATTACGAACACGAATTGCTAAATCTACGCCTTCCTCAATGACATCAACCCGATGATTGGTCGCCATCAGGTGCACACTGATGTCTGGATATTGCTGCATAAAATCGGTGACCATTTTTACAACAGGCATTTCCACTAAAGCCAGAGGACAAGAGATTTTAATTTGGCCACAGAGTTGGTCATTCAACGTACTAAGCACAAAGTTTTCCGTTTCGCTGACTTCCTCTAAAATTTTTAAGCAATGCAAATAGAACTGTTGTCCTATTTCAGTTACTGTAAATTTTCGCGTATTACGCTGAATCAGACGTACACCCAAACGGGTCTCTAATTCTGTGATACGGCGTGATAGCTTAGATTTTGTAATACCCAATGCTTCACTGGCTTTGGTATAACCTTGGTATTTCACCACTTGCACGAAGTAGTAATAGTCATTTAAATTTTGCATCATTATTTCATTTTTAGAATAATTTGTTGAGTTTTTCGCCCTGTCATTCCCTCACTATACCTCAATAATAGATCTCAGAAGCAATAAATTGAGGGCTGAATTATGAATTCAATCAAACGTGTTTATCATAGTGATCGTAGGACTTGGGTGGGCGATGGCTTCCCAACAAACTCTATGCTCCCTATGCAAGAAATGGGCAATCAAACCAGTCCATTCCTCGTTATGGGCTATACCGGCCAATATCATTTCTCTCCAAGTCATCATCAACGTGGTGTTGGGTCACATCCACATCGTGGCTTTGAAACAGTAACCATTGTTTATGAAGGAGAATTGGAGCATTTTGACTCTAAAGGAAATCACGGCAGCATTGCCAAAGACGAAGTGCAATGGATGACTGCGGGTCGAGGCATTATGCATGAAGAACATCATTCTAAAGATTTTGCCAAAACAGGCGGAAATTTAGACATGGTACAACTTTGGGTCAATTTACCTCGTCATGCGAAAATGACTGAACCTCGCTATCAAGAACTGACTACAGCCAATATTGCTGAAGTTAAACTTGCACAAAATGCTGGTGTGGTACGCGTCATTGCTGGCCAATTTGAAGACACATTGGGCGCAGCTGAAACTTTTAGCCCGATGAATGTGTTGGATGTGCGCTTGAATGAAAATGCTGAACAGGAATTCTCATTCAACCCACAGTGGAATAACATGATTTTTATATTAAGTGGCGCGATCGAAATCGAAGGTCAACGCTTTGATGCGAAACAGACTTTATATGTCAGTGACCAAGTATCGTCTTTGAAACTTAAATCTTTTGAAGCAACCAAACTGCTTATTTTAAGTGGCGAAGCTTTAAATGAACCCATTGCGGCACATGGACCATTCGTCATGAATACTGAAGATGAAATACGTCAGGCATTTTATGATTTTCAACATGGTCATTTTGCTTAAATATTTCCACGATAAAGTCCCAATAAAAAAACCGCCTTCTGGCGGTTTTTTTATATCTATGTTGGTATGAATTACGCATCACGCTTTCAACAGATTATTGCGTGACTTTTTGATAAAACGCATCTATTGCATTGACCATTTGCTCAAGTCCCGGCTGTTCCAAAGGATAATGTCCTGCATTTTTCAACAGCACGACATCGACTGGAACTTGGTGAATCCGTGCTAAAAATGGCTGACTTAAAGCCAAAGGCGTCCAGCGGTCTTGTTCAGGCTGCGTTAGTAAAATTGGGCAGACATCAAACTGCTCCGGTGGCGTGTCATTTTTATAATATAAATACGAATCTAGAAATTTAACCGATACACTATTCCCAGCTGACGTTTTATCTTTTAAAAAGACCTGCAATGCTGCGTCATTATTCACCAAGCGATGCATTTTACTTACCCACCGCATCGGCATTGGCAATGCTGAAAATGGTGTATGTGCTGTCACATGAGCCAGTGGGCTGCCCACGCGGCTCATAAATTTATTCAAAGAGACTTGATCACGCACAGTTTTATTTGAAGTGTCTAGAAAGGTCATACCGACGATACCTTTCACCTTTTTATTTTTTGCCGCCACGTGATAGGTCAACATACCACCTGCACTAAGCCCATACAAAACGATAGGACGATGATCTTTTTGTAGCTCGGCTTCAATGAGGTCATTACCTGCTTGAACCCAATCATCATAACGAATTTTTGAGCCCTTTTTGACTTGGGTGAGGCCATAACCGGGCATATCAATAGCGATAGTTTCATAGCCACGTTGTGCCAAAGGATGACCCAAAATCATCGACATTTGTCGACCATTTGTTCCCACACCATGAAACAGAATCACCTTCACTTTTGCCTGTGGATTCCGATAAGTATCTAAGTGAACAGTATGACCTTGCCAGTTCCACCACTCTTCTTTGGGTCGCTGCGTTTCGTCTAAATGGTATTCTTTGGGTAGATAGTGCTGAATTTCCTGCCAACTGTTTTGATCTGAATAACTTGCTAATGCTTGTGTAGCCGGTAGCTGATCATCTGCAAATGCCATGATTGAAAGTAACGATGCAACGCCACTCATCAACCACTTCAATAAAGCGCTCAAAATTTCTGATAAGGTGTCTGATTTTGGAGAAGTCATTTTTAGACAATTTTTTATGTGTATGTGCTGATGCTAATCAGCGGCGGAAACCGACGCCATGTGCATGTGGGACAGCACTATGTCACTTCGTCCAATTATCTTTTTCCCTGCTAAGCACTTCAAAATATTTTTGAAGCAGGATTTACATACTCCTGCAATAATCAGCCT
The DNA here is from genome assembly GCF_013419925.1 of Acinetobacter sp. YH12045. Classification (NCBI taxonomy): domain Bacteria; kingdom Pseudomonadati; phylum Pseudomonadota; class Gammaproteobacteria; order Moraxellales; family Moraxellaceae; genus Acinetobacter; species Acinetobacter sp. YH12045. The sequence continues at coordinate 61,357 of NZ_VOZE01000002.1, forward strand.
TTAAGATCTTTTAACTTTCATAATTTTATCCTTTAGAAATTCATAACCTTACTTTTGATTTTAAATATTGGTAACGCATGAGCCAGTCCAAACCACAACGAAACCTTGTCATCTTTCTCACCTTTTTAAGATTAGGGTGTATTGCATTTGGTGGACCTGCGGCACATTTGGTGTTGTTTTTTCAATATTTTGTGAAACAAGAAAAATGGATAACAGAGCATGAATATGCGCATTTGCTTGCCTTGGCTCAAGTCCTTCCAGGCCCAACAAGTAGCCAGCTCGGCATGGCGATTGGATTTCAACTCAACCGCTATCAAGGTGCTTGTTTTGCATGGTTAGGATTTACTTTACCTTCAGCCCTGCTGATGTATGCCGCGGCCACTTTAAGTATAAAACTCAGTAATCAACTCTCAACTTTATTCTTTCATGTTATTCAGTTAATTGTACTAGCCGTTGTTGCATGGGCATTTTGGCAAATGATGCGAAGCTTCTGTAAAACAAAATTTCAGTATCTAGTCATGCTTTTAGCTGCATTTTTTATTTATTTCTTTCAATTTTCTCTAAATCAAGTTTTGGTGATTTTATGCGCTGCAATTATCGGTTTAGTTTTATCGTCAAATAACTTGCACAACAAAAAGCCAAATATCACCAAAACAGTTCCACCAAAACATGACAATTTTAGCCGGAATGCACATGAAAATACTTGCACCTCTTGGTTATGGCTTCTCGCCTTTATCAGCCCTTTTTTCGTTCTGCCATTCTTCGATATACAACACAGCAGTGTCTTGGCATTTAGCTTAGAAAGCTTCTACCGCACAGCATCCTTCATCTTTGGTGGTGGACATATTATTTTGCCATTTTTACATCAGGACTTTGTCTCTACAGGACTGATCAGTAATGAAAATTTTGACTTAGGCTATGCCCTTGCACAACTCATGCCAGGACCTTTGTTTAGTTTCGCCGCCTATCTCGGCACACTTTTACCCATGACTGATGTGCTGCTCTTAAATGCTGTACTCGCGACGTTAGCGATATTTTTACCATCATTTTTATTATTGTTTGGCTTATTACCGTTTTGGAATAAGTTGATGAAATACCCGATGCTTTTTGGCACCTTAAAAATAATCAATGCAGCTGTCGTCGGTCTATTACTGTGTCTACTATTTCAAATGAGCCAGAAATACATCATTCAATGGACGGACTTTATATTTGTTGCCGTCGTTATTGCTTTACTTCGCAGCAAGCTGCCAGTCTGGTTTAGCTTAATAAGCAGTTTTATCGGCTATTATGCTTTTTTAACTTTTCTACCTTTTTAAACTTAAGCAAAAAAACTATAGCTAAAGGAATAATCTAATCCTCACCGATTAAGCTTGCGCCCTTGACCACGGTCTTCCCCTCGACTTGATCTAGTTGATAATGCTGCACATCACTATACTGTTTGATCATTTCAACCAGTTCATTGGAATGTGTGGTCAACCAAAGCTGCGTATAGCGGCTTGCTTCGGCAATCAGCATCGCCAAGGCAGGTAATAAATCGGGATGTAAGCTATTTTCAGGCTCATTCAGTGCCATGAAATTTGGGGGTCTTGGACTCAATAAAGCCACAGCTAAACACAAAAACCGTAAAGTCCCATCTGAAAATTCTGCACTTTCTAAAGGTCTTAAGATCCCTTGCTTTTGCATCATCATTTGAAAGCGCCCTCCCATTTCCTGCACATAAAATTGGGTCTGCGGAAAGGCTTTTTCTAGTACTTCAAACAAGGTTTCACTGTTGCCCCGCTCACGCAAGGTTTCAAAAGCCGCGGCTAAATTTGTACCATCATGCGCTAAAACTGGCGAACGAATGCCCACCTGTGGGACACGGATCGGTGAATTTCCACTGACTGAAAACTCATGATAAAAGCGCCAGTTTTTCATGGTCTCACGCACTTGTGAAACTTCGGGGTATAAATGTGGATCGGACAATTGTCCAAACACCGACTCTTCAGGTGTTAAAGACATCGGATAAGCAATCCGTTCTTCATCAATATTTTTAAGAAATGCCGCTTGGTTGGTTCTCTCTAACAACTCGCTCATTTTTCGACGTTGATAACCGCTTAACCAAATTCCTTCAACTTTGACCAAAGGATCGAGTGCAAACAAGGTGATGAGCGGTTCAGGAAAACCAATTTCAAGTTGATATTCATAATGCTCCATCTCCACTGCAAGCTTCATGCGCTTAGGGTCTTTCGATCGATCACCCGCACGGTGACCACCTGCCCACATGATTTTTTGAATCCCGCCCTCATTTGCAATAGCTTGGGATAATTGACCATTTGCAGCTTCATGCAAGAGACGTACTGCTTTATATAGATTGGATTTACCACAACCATTCGGACCACTGACGATATTCAGACGCGACAAGGTCAGATTCATATGATGAATAGATCGAAAACCTTGAATGGTCACTGAACGGATCGTCATAAGCTACCTAAAATGAGTTGGAAATGCTGATGATTATAAGTAGATTGAATGTATATTTTGCATACACTTTATCCTAACTATAAAAAAACCCGCAAGCCGAAACTTACGGGTCTTTCATTGTACATTCTAAGTTCAATTTAACCTTAGAATAAACGGTTCATACCATTCAATGTTGCAACACGGTACGCTTCCGCCATAGTCGGATAGTTAAATGTGGTTTCTACGAAATATTTAATCGTATTGTTCGGGCTGTTCATAACAGCCTGACCAATGTGAATAATTTCCGCAGCATTATTACCGAAGCAATGAACACCTAAAATTTCTAAAGTATCACGATGGAACAAGATTTTAAGCTCGCCCACGGTGTCACCTGTAATTTGCGCACGTGCCAAATGACGGAAAGATGCTTGACCTACTTCATACGGAATTTTTTCTTCAGTTAACTGTTGTTCAGTTTTACCAATCGAAGAAATTTCAGGAATCGTATAAATACCTGTCGGAATATCCGTTACAGGTGCAATTCCTTCTTCACCGCTCATGTTAGAACCAGCACAGCGACCTTGGTCATATGCAGCAGATGCAAGTGAAGGCCAACCGATTACATCACCCGCAGCAAAGATATTCTCTACTTCAGTTTGATATTGATCATTCACGGTTAATTGACCACGGCTGTTTGGTTTAATACCTACATTTTCTAGGCCTAAACCATCTGTATTACCAGAACGGCCGTTACACCACAAAATCGCATCTGCTTTAATTTTCTTACCACTTTGCAAGTGAAGAACCACGTGATCATCATGTGTTTCAAGATGATCAATCTGCTCGTTGTGGCGAATCAGTACACCCTGCTCACGTAAACGATATGACAATGCATCTGAAATTTCATCGTCTAAATAACTGAGTAATTTGTGCTGTGTATTGATCAAATCAACTTTGTGGTCTAGACCAATAAAGATAGACGCATATTCACAACCAATCACACCTGCACCATAAATAATGATTTTTTGGATTGAATAATCCAGATCCAAAATTTTGTCTGAATCAAATACGCGAGGATGATTAAAGTCTAAAGCAGCTGGACGGTAAGGACGTGAACCTGTAGCAATCACTAATTGCTGGAATACTAAAGTTTCCGTCATACCTTCATTGCTAAAAATCAAAACAGTGTTTTGATCTTGGATATACGCACGGCCGTGGAAAATATCAATTTTATTACGGTCATAAAAACGTGAATGAGTTTCAACTTGTTGTTGAATCACTTTATGCGCATTACGTAACACCTGTTTCATCGTGAACTGTTTCCATTCACCGACTTTTTGGAACATAGGGTCACGTTGGTAACGTAAAATGCTTGAAACGGTCTGACGCAATGCTTTACTTGGAATTGTTCCTACATGGGTACAGTTACCACCAAGCTGTTCACGCATATCTACAATTGCAACTCGCTTACCTGATTTAGCAAGTTTCATTGCAGCGCCTTCACCCGCAGGGCCAGAACCCAGAACTACCGCATCGTATTTCACGAAAGTTCCACTAACGACCTCTTTCTTACGTGGCATTCAACGCTCCTTTACAAATATTCTTTAATCTAGGCTGTATTATGACGTATATCCTAACTTTTTTGGATATTTAGCTCACATATATTATGTGATAACCACATTTATTATATGAATATCGTTTTCCCCCTATTTAAGCTCAAGTCCGCTATAATGATCGAGCTAATTTTTTGAATATCTCCTCGTCAAAAACAGTGGAAAAGTTGAATATGTCTGAGAACCGTAAACCTGTACAGGGTGTAAAACTTCGTGGCGCAGAAAAAGTCGCTCGCATACCTGTGAAGGTTGTGCCAACGGTTGAAACGCCTCGTAAGCCTGACTGGATTCGGGTCAAAATGGCTGCCCCTGATGAAGTTCAACGTATTAAAACAACTTTGCGCGCACAAAAATTACATACCGTGTGTGAAGAAGCGGCTTGCCCGAACTTACCTGAATGTTTCGGTGGCGGTACTGCAACCTTTATGATTATGGGCGATATCTGTACTCGTCGTTGCCCATTCTGCGACGTTGCGCATGGTCGTCCTAATGCTCTTGACCCAGATGAACCACGTCACATGGCAGAAACCATTGCCAATCTTGGTTTGAAATATGCCGTAATTACGTCGGTCGACCGTGATGACCTAGTTGATGGCGGCGCACAGCACTTTGTTGACTGTATTAAAGAAGCTCGTGACTTGAGTCCAAAAACACTTTTGGAAATTCTAGTTCCTGACTTCCGTGGTCGTATGGATGTTGCCCTTCGTATTATGACGGAGTGTCCACCTGATGTCTTTAACCACAACATTGAAACCGTGCCACGTTTGTATAAAGCAATGCGTCCGGGTTCTGACTACCAACACTCTCTAAACTTATTAAAAATGTTTAAAGAATACTGCCCAGATGTTCCAACCAAATGTGGTTTGATGGTCGGTATTGGTGAAACTGAAGAAGAAGTGATCGCGTTATTAGACGACTTAAAAGCACACGATGTTGACTATGTCACCATTGGTCAGTACTTACAGCCCTCTAAAGAACATGCACCGATCGATCGTTTCGTTACACCTGAAGAGTTTGATCGTTACACAGCACATGGTCAAAAGCTTGGTTTCAAAAACATTTGGGCTGCACCAATGGTCCGTTCAAGCTACTTTGCTGACCGTCAATACTATGGTGAGCCAGTACCTGCGGTACGTCGTAAAACTGATCCTGCAAAGAAAATTGCAGTTCAAACGATTGAAGCTTAATCACGCAAAGATTTAAAACATCGCAAATTAAAGCCCTCATTGATTGAGGGCTTTTTTTGTGGCTTTCACACACTCAGCCTAATTCGTTTCCCAATATAAGATCTTTCGAAAATAGTGCGTTCCTTTAAACGGTATCCAACATATCGAATCATACAAGTTTACGTAATGTGACATTTCTTTGCCCGATAGGGATTGTATTGTGATTATTTATTAATCAATCTATTGAAAACACTTTATTTGCGCTTTCATGATATTCGCGCAATTGTCCAATCATACTCACCAGCCGAGTGATGCCATTTTGACAGTCTCATGCACTTTAAAATCAGAAAGACAAAAGATGAGATCATTTTTAAACGCATGTAGGCTGTTTTAAACGCATAACGCTCTGGCCCTTGTCACTGGAGCCATAACAAATGCTATTTATACTCAGTGCCGTACTCTTTATTTTTGCTCTTTGGGCCGTTTTTTTCTTTGAACTTTCACGAACTGTAGGCGCATTAACACTGATATTCGTTTCAATTGCACTCGCCTTTTTAAGCCCATGGTCATTAATACTTGGCATCCCGCTTATTGCTTTAAGTTTAATTGTGCTGATTGACCCACTGAGGCTCAATCTGCTCACCAAACCTGCCTATAAAACCTTAGCAAATGCGATGCCGAGTATGAGTACTACGGAACGTGAAGCGTTGGATGCAGGAACAAGTTGGTGGGAAAAAGAGCTATTTATGGGCGCGCCTGATTGGAAAAAATTTGAAGCTTATCCCTATCCTCAGCTCAGTGCTGAAGAACAATCGTTCATTGATAATGAAGTCGAGCAACTTTGTGCCATGCTCAACGAGTGGGATATTCACCATAAACATAAAGACCTCCCACCAGAAGCTTGGCAATTCATTAAGGATAATGGTTTCTTAGGACTAGTGATTCCAAAATCTTACGGGGGCCGTGAATTTAGTTCATTTGCACAAAGCCGAGTCATGAGTAAGATTGCATCCCGCTCACTGACTGCCGCAGTCAGTTGTATGGTGCCCAACTCGCTTGGACCGGGGGAATTGCTTCTACACTATGGTACTGAAGCACAAAAAGACCGATACCTCCCAGGCCTTGCCAAAGGTGAAGAAATTCCATGTTTTGGTCTCACTAGCCCTGAAGCCGGCTCAGATGCAGGTGCTATTCCTGATACAGGTGTCGTCTGTTATGGCACCTTTGAGGGACAACAAGTGCTCGGCTTAAACATGAACTTCTCTAAACGCTGGATTACCCTTGCACCGATTGCCACCGTCATTGGTCTGGCATTTAAGTTATACGATCCTGATGGCTTATTGGGAGATAAAAATAAAACGGAATATGGCATCACCTGCGCCCTATTACCGGCGAGTCATGACGGTGTCATTACAGGCCCACGTCATAATCCTGGCTCGCCGTTTATGAATGGGACAGTTGAAGGCAAAGATGTCTTTATTCCCTTAGACTGGATCATTGGTGGGATTGAAAATGCCGGCAAAGGCTGGCGTATGCTGATGGAATGTTTAGCGGTTGGTCGTGGCATTTCACTCCCAGCTTTGTCAACGGCAGCCGGAGAAATGGCATATTTAAATGTTGGTGCATTTGCCAAAGTTCGTCAGCAGTTTAAAATTTCTGTAGGTAATTTTGAAGGTGTACAAGAAGCTTCGAGTGATATCGCATCAGACGCTTATATGCTTGAAGCATTCCGCTATTTGGTGACTTGTGGTTTAAACCAAGGCGGCAAACCTGCTGTAATGACTGCAATGGCCAAATACTATGCCACTGAAACCATGCGGAAAGTGGTGAATCATGGCATGGACATCGTCGGTGGACGTGCCGTGCAAATGGGACCTCGTAATTTTTTAGCTTTGAATTATCAGGCCATTCCTGTGTCAATTACTGTCGAGGGTGCCAATATTCTCAGTCGCTCTTTGATGATTTTTGGACAAGGTTCAATGCGGTGCCATCCATATTTATTTGAAGAGCTACAATTACTTCAAGCTCAAGATAAAAACACTGCACTCAATACATTCAATGAAATGCTCTTTAAGCACTTAGGCTATACCTTTAACCGAACTGCACGCGCATTTGCTTATGCGTTCACAGGTGGCCCATCAGACTCACCAGCTTCAGCAGATGAATTTAGCCGCCCCTACTATAAAAAAATTAATCGCTTCAGCGCCGATTTCGCGCTGACTGCAGATATGTGTCTTGGGCTTTTAGCCGGCGATATTAAACGTAAAGAAATGCTTTCGGGACGTTTGGCGGACATTCACTCTTATTTATTTATCGCGACGGCTATTCTTAAATTTTATGAACAAGGTCAAAGAAGTGAAGCTGAACAATTACATGCGCAACTTGCATTAGATAAAGCTTTGTACAATGTCGAAGAGGCTTTCCATGGTTTATTTGATAACTTCCCGATGCGACTAGCGGCAAGTGTAGTAAAAATCATCTGCTTTCCGTTTGGACGAGTTGTTGCCAAACCTACAGACCATTTAAAACGTGAAGTTGCCACTCAAATGATGCTAGACAATACTTTCCGCCAAGAACTCAAAAAGCATGTGTATTACAGCACTGCAGCAGATGAAGTTTCTGGTCGTATGGAAAATGCCTTTTTACAATTGTTGAAAATTGAACCGCTGTGGAACCAATTTAAAAAAGCTGAATCTAAAGGCCAATTTAAAGGTTTAACTTTTGAAGCACATATAGCCGATGCCATTGCACAAAAAGTCATTACTGCCTCCGAAGCTGAACAGCTCAGCACTTACAACATTCAACGCTATGACAGTATGCTCACAGATGTTTTCGATATGCAACTCATCCACGAACTTGAGCTATCCAATCCACATTTAACCGTTTCACCAGAAGTGAAAAAGCAACAACACACCGATGATGAACCAGAAGCCTTCCTGCGTTATTAATCAGCTTCTGCATCGCTTTTAAGCTTTATTTTTCTCAAAATAAAAGCCATTCCACTGTTAAACAATGGGATGGCTTTTTTATACGACCATCAGCCAATGGTATCGCAGAGTCAAAGGTATAGGCTGTACTGCAAAATTACATCACAGAGGGTTTGCTACATGTCACAACAAGATTATGAAAATGGCTTAAAAGTTCGTACTGAAGTTATGGGTGAAAGTTTCGTCAAACGTGCTCAAGACAATACCGTGCCATTTACTCAACCATTGCAAGATTGGATTAATGAGCATGCATGGGGTTCAACTTGGCAACGTGAAGGCGTATTACCCCGTAAATATCGCTCACTGATTACCATTGCATTTTTAACTGCACAAAAAAGTCCGACAGAACTCAAAGGTCATGTCCGAGGGGCTTTAAATAATGGGGCGACTGTAGAAGAAATTCAGGAAGTGTTACTTCATAGTTTGCCATATTGTGGCGCACCGGCGACTCAAGAAGCCTTTCGTGCGGCACTTGAAGTCATTAATGACTATCAAAAATCTAAATAAGTTACTGCGTTATAAAACGGCTTTAGAAAACTACGCTTATCGTGGTTTTCTAAAGGGTTTCATCTTGTTTTTAACTTAGGACCTTAAATGCAGTGAATCCCGAATCAAATCCAGTAGACATTAAAATTATAGAAGAATTCATTCACTTCAAATCGAACTTGATATCCCAATTCTGTAAGCTCAGCAGATAAACTTCGAATCTCTTCTAAAGCTAAATGCTTGGGTAAAACCGTAAATACGGCGGTATTCCCCTGTTTGGCATTTTCTTCAATCAGCAAAGCCAAACGTGCCTTATATAAGGCGATATCTAAATTGGCTTGACTGGATAAAACTTTGGCATATTCTGCGGGTAAAAAGCTCATATTCTTATACGCTTATCTAATTATTATTGCTTATAAATTAAGCCAAATTCAGCAAAGCGTGCAATGCATTTTTGTAATTGATATTTCAATTTCAAAGCGCATTGTTTGGCCCAAACGATGCACTTAAAAGCGATGTGCAAAAAAGGAACTCAAAAAAAATCCCTCATGAAGAGGGATTTTCTATGCTAGCGGGGTAATGGAATATATTGCGAGTCACTGTTTTGAGTTTGCGGTTTACGCTCTCCCACTTGTACCGGCAATGTCATCGCCTTACCATCTCGCTCAATATCAATTTGCATAGTGCTCAATGGCGCTTGTTGTGCAACGTAGTTGATTAAATGCGAAGTCGAGGTAATCAGCTCATTATTCACTTTCATGATTTTATCACCACGTTTTAAACCTGCTTGTGCTGCAGGCCCATTACGAATGACATCTGCGACAATCACACCATTCACCCGTGGATCTAAAATATTTTCTTGTTTAATTGGAAGTAAACTAATACCTAACCAACCACGAACCACTCGCCCATCTTTTAAAATAGCGTTTAATACTTGTTGACATACTTTTGCAGGAATGGCAAAACCAATCCCCAAAGAGCCACCTGACTGCGAGAAGATCGCGGTATTTACACCAATTAAGTTCCCTGCAACATCAATTAAAGCACCACCAGAGTTGCCGGGGTTGATCGCAGCATCTGTTTGAATAAAGTCTTCGTAAGTGTTGATTCCCAAATCTGAACGACCTGTAGCTGAGATAATCCCTTGCGTAACCGTCTGACCCACGCCAAAAGGGTTACCAATCGCTAGGACGACATCACCGACTTCATTGCCACTTAGCTTAAACGGTAAAACCGGTAATTGACTCATTTCAATCTTAATCACAGCTAGGTCTGTATCTGGGTCTGTACCCACAACTTTCGCTTCAGCACGACGACCATCATGTAAAGCCACAACGATCTGATCGGCCTGTGCGATCACGTGGTTATTCGTCAAAATATAGCCATCTGGACGAACAATTACACCTGAACCTAAACTATTTTCGTTTTGATTAGTTTGATCTGGAAGTTGATTACCAAAAAACTCACGGTAAACCGGATCATTTAATAAAGGATGATCCAATTGTTTCACTTTTTGCGTAGTGAAAATATTGACAACCGCTGGAGCAGCAACTTTTACCGCAGCACTATACGAAACTACACCGCCTGTACGCGACGTATCAATGAGGGGCTCAACCTTTTCTGCAGGCATTTTAACCCCATCTGGGGCAATGGGTGCTTTAGGTTTTTGAACCTGTTGCCATGTAAAGAAACCGATGATCACAAGTATTAATAATACCCAAGGTAACCATGTAAAGGTCCGACGCACGTCTATATCCTCTAAATTTTATAATTCATTGATGGCTAAATAATTTATATCGTATTGTAATGTAATCTTTTCAACAAAATTAAAAATAAATACAGAGATTTGTGATTCTTTAGTTACAATTTAAACAATCGTAAATTTTGATGCATCTCTTTGAGATTTTGGACAGTATATGGCTCAGTTAAGTGAAATTATTCAGTGGTGTGACAGCACACTCAAAGCACATGAATTTAAGGACTATGCTCCCAATGGCTTGCAAATTGAAGGCTCAGCAGAAGTGCATAAAATTTTATGTGCAGTTACCGCATCTCAAACAGCGATTGAAGCCGCAATCGCAGCAAATGCTGATTTGCTATTGGTACATCATGGTTATTTTTGGAAAGGTGAAGCTTACCCAATCACTGGTATGCGCGGCAAACGCATCAAAACCCTGATCAAAAAAGATATTTCACTCGTAGGTTATCACTTACCTTTAGATAGTCACCCTACTTTAGGTAATAATGCAGCGATAGCAGATTTGCTCGAATTAGAGAATATTGAAGCCTTAGATCCTACTGAGCGCAATCCTATTGGTAATGTTGGTTATTTAAAACAAGCCATGACTCCAACAGCGTTTAAAGAATACGTTTCTGAAAAATTAGGATTTGATGCCATTCACCTACCAGCAGATAAACCATCTATTCAAAAAATTGGTTTTTGTACGGGCGGCGCACAGGACTTTATTGGCAAAGCCGCTGCATTAGATTGTGATGCGTACATTTCAGGTGAAGTGAGTGAACGTACTTTTTACGAAGCTGAAGAATTAAATGTGCATTATTATGCATGTGGACATCATGCAACTGAAAGATATGGTGTACAACGACTCGCAAAAGCTATTTCAGAACAGTTCAATATTGAGTATAGTTATTTCGAATTAAACAACCCGATTTAATTTAAATCGTCTTGGTCTTTGACTCAGTCCTTATACGTATATTTTCAGGCTTTATTCTGTATTGTTATTTATAAGCAATGCGCATTTTACTGCAAGAATCTATTACAATAACGGCACTTAATGTCAAAACCCAGCAAAATGCAAGGAATTGAAAACATGACAACGATTACTTTACCAGCGTTACCTTACGGTTACGAAGATCTTGCTCCGCACATCAGCAAAGAAACTTTAGAATACCATCACGACAAACACCACAATACTTATGTGGTTAACCTAAACAAAGCAATTGAAGGTACTGACCTTGCTGGCAAAACTTTAGAAGAAATCATCACTGCTGTTAAAGGCGATGCTTCTAAAGCTGGTATCTTCAACAATGCAGCTCAAGTATGGAACCACACATTCTACTGGAACTGTATGGCTAAAAACGGTGGCGGTAAAGCTACTGGCGCTTTAGCAGCTAAAATCGACGAAGCTTTTGGTTCTTACGAAAAATTCGCTGAAGAATTTGCAAATGCTGCTGCAACTCAGTTCGGTTCAGGTTGGGCTTGGTTAGTTGCTGACGAAGTAAACGGCAACCTTTCTATCCTTAAAACTTCAAATGCTGACACTCCACTTGCTCACGGTAAAGTTGCTGTGTTGACTATCGACGTTTGGGAACACGCTTACTACATCGATTTCCGTAACGCTCGTCCTAAATACATCTCTACTTTCTTAGAAAGCCTAGTGAACTGGGACTATGCAAACGCTAAATATGCAGGTCAAGCTGCTGGCGTTGAAAAATAAGTTTTAAAACTTATTCAAAAGTCAAAAAAATCACCCTTTTAGGGTGATTTTTTATGCTTTAAATATCATACTGCCACAACAATCAATACTATACAAAAGAATGAATCAAGAACCATTACTAATCTTAAAAGCAAAATATACCAAAATATTAGTGATGTTTATCTTTATCACTATAATCCAGTATGTGAGTTACTCTTATGTTCAAGAATCTATTAAATATAGCTTTAATTCAGCACTAATATTGACTGGATTATCAATTATGGAATTCGTCTTAATTTTACTTATCATCAAAAATGGACTGCCACAAATTAGATTTTTCGAAAGTCATTGTATAATTCAACTTTATATAATGAAAATTCAGTTTAACTATGATCAAATAGAAAGCATATCCATTAACAACACAAAAAGTCACTACAAACTATTACCTGTCGGTAATGAATATTTATTAAGGATTGTATTCAAACACAATCAAAATCTTTTTAATCTACTCCAAAACACCATTAAACCTGTTATGTCTTTTTCTAAATTTCATTTAGATACCTTTGCAAACCATCAAATTTTAGAAATATATTTATTATTCCAAATTATAATTCCTTTAGATCAAGAGAAACGTATAACTACGCTTAAAAATTTAAATCTACAAAATTTGACGATAAAGCAAATCAGCAACCTAGATGATATAAAAAACTTCAAAAATAACCGCTATTTAAGAAAAAATTTCTAGACTTGAACAATAAAAAAACATTCAAATGGTCATTTCATCAAATCTGCTTGACCACTTTAAAATTCATCCCTAAAATGCGCATCAGATTCTCCAATAGCTCAGTCGGTAGAGCGACGGACTGTTAATCCGCAGGTCCCTGGTTCGAGCCCAGGTTGGAGAGCCATCTATTCTTCCATAGCTCAGTCGGTAGAGCGACGGACTGTTAATCCGCAGGTCCCTGGTTCGAGCCCAGGTGGAAGAGCCAAATTCTAAAAACCCACTCATTGTGAAGTGGGTTTTTTATTGCCTACTATTTAACAAAACATACCTACTTTTTTGTTTATGCTTTCCTAAAAGTATCCGTATAAGTACTAACTTGTCTGATTCGGCTATTTTTAAAACACTTAATTTGATTTTTAAGTATTTTATTTAAATCAGGCTTGACCACCCTGCCATACATCTTTAGAATCCGTTTCAGATTCTCCAATAGCTCAGTCGGTAGAGCGACGGACTGTTAATCCGCAGGTCCCTGGTTCGAGCCCAGGTTGGAGAGCCAAATTCTAAAAGCCCACGCACTATGTCGTGGGCTTTTTTTACGCTCTGACTTTTCTTTTTAAAATAAGAATAACTTACTCAATAACAAAAACTATTCACCCACCTCTCCATCTACATTAGAAAGAATAGTCAAAGCTTAAGTTTTAAAAACGCTTTATATTAAAGGTGTTTATATTTAATACATTCAGCCTAAATTTCTTTATTTTTTGCAATTCTGACTTGACCTCTCTGCATTTGCCCCATAGAATGCGTGCAGATTCTCCAATAGCTCAGTCGGTAGAGCGACGGACTGTTAATCCGCAGGTCCCTGGTTCGAGCCCAGGTTGGAGAGCCAAATTCTAAAAGCCCACGCATCATGACGTGGGCTTTTTTCATATATGTAGTTTATTCCGTGCCAAATCTCAGTCAGTTCATATTTTTTATTATTGGTTGCTTGGCAACTTTTGCCCTTGTCTGCTTAGTCTTTCCCAGACTGTTTAGAAAAAAACAAAAGTTTTTCCCACGTCGTGTAATCACTGCCTTTGAAAGTAAGATGTTTAATCGTTTAAATGAAGCATTTCCGGACTACCACATTTTAGCACAAGTGGCGTTTAGCGCACTGATCACCACTCAAAATTACAAAATCAGAAATAGATTTAATCGAAAAGTCACTGATTTTGTCATACTTGACCAAACTTATAATGTGCTTGTGATTATCGAACTTGATGACCCCAGTCATATAGGCAAAGAGCAAGAAGATGCTGAACGTGATGCAATGCTTGAAGAAGCTGGCTACCGTGTAATCCGCTACACCAGTATTCCAACAGTTCACACGCTCAGGCATGATGTAAATAAATAGTTTTAAATACCTAAAGCACAATCAAACATTGAATGAATGCGCATTGCATTCACATCCATAATGTAAGCAGAATTTTACTGAGCATTTAACCCTTGAGCAGCCAGCACTTCCGATACTGCTTGGTCAGCCTCAGCAGCCAAAGCCTCATCTTGTGCTTCTTTTGCTTTAATGCGCTCAATCATTTCAGCTTGTTGTTGCTTATATTTTTCTTGGTTTTTGGCATCACTATTGACTGCAAGAAAAGCCATACTGACCAAAAATATAGGAATCAATAGCCCAAGTGCCATCAGAATGATCATCTTTTTGGTATTGGGTTTTGGCTTAACTTCAGACATAACTATTCTTTCATATACATAAATAATTCGACGCCCAATATAGCAAAAAACAAAATTCGCTCAAGTCTTCATAACATTCTTTGCTTGAACTAACTGTGCCCCTCATTTTTAAGGATTGAATGATTTATAATCCAATATGCAAAAAAAGGAGACATGCTCCTTTTTTTATTATTGAAAAAACCTAGCTTGAAGCAGCTACCCCCTTACAATGTGGACTTTGGCTTGCATCTTTTTGCTCATTGGTTAAGACAATACCTGTACCTGCAGACATTTTAGCTTGAATAAATTCGACCGCTTGTGCATTTCTACAGATAATCGCCTGTGTATGACTTGCATTTGGCACAACGTCTAATTGATAACCTTCAGCATAATTTGCATCTGGGAAATACTTCTTCGCTTGTGTTTTCATATTTGCAAATAGCGCTTGCGTAACCACAGGAATAACTGCCTGATCATTTGCACCTTGAATAATATACACAGGCGCTTTAATTACTTTGGCAGCAGTTGCATTTGTCGCTGGCTGATTATCATTTAAAAATTTCTGAACAACAGGATCGGTATCAATTTTATTCAGATCAATTCCATACTGTGAAACTGTATGCGTTGGATCCTTTAAAAACTCAATCACAGCTGCTTTAAACTGTTCTTGCAAACCATTTGCGCCATTTGGATCAGCATAACTTAAACATGAACCGTCATCTCCTGTACGTCCATAGGCTTTTTCTGCAATAACACCAGCATCAGCAGTAAAAATATTTTTTAAATCATAATTTGGCTCATAGGCTTTAATACCCGAACTGGTCAATGCAGCATATGCCAAAAGCTCAGCATAGCCATCTGCAATTTGATCAATTAACGCCTGTGCTTGAACCTCAGAAAGCTGCCCCATACTAAGTGCATAACGCACTTGTGCCAACTGTTCATCCAATCTATTCAATCCATGGGGTTTAGGTTGACCGTTTGCATCAACATTTAGTTTTGGATCTAAATAAATCTTAATAATCGTGCCTAAACTCGACGCAGGTGCGGCTGCTACTGCACCTTTATAGTTAGTATCGGTATTCGCAAATTCCGCCGTGCCTAAGGATGCATGACCACCTTGCGATTGACCAATCGACATCCACTGACCATTGAGTTGCTTACCATAATGTTCTTTTGCCGCTTTAACTGCAGTAAGCGCCGAATTTGCCGCACTTGATAAATTAAGGTATGGATGAACTCCTTTGGTTCCTAAGCCTTCATAGTCTGGCGCCACAATTACATAACCTGCCGCCATAAGCGTGTTAGCTAGAATTTTAAAACGTGGATGAATTACATTTTTACTTGGCGCACACTCATCTCCTGCTCCGACTGTCCCATGCTCCCACACCACAACGCGATACCCATCTTTAGGTTGTGTAGCTTTTGGAAATAACACCAAGGCTGTTGCAGTCGCTGCTTTCCCCTGCACATTGGTCATGTTATAGGTCATGACTTTAATGGACGATGTATTGTCTACTGTATTGAAAGCATAATTTGCTTCAGACACAAATGTTGATTTTTGATTCGAAGATGATGAGTCATTATCATCGTCATTACACGCGGTTAAAGACAGCATAGAAACTGCAACTGTCAAAGCCAATGCTATTTTTGAACGTTTCATAAAATATCCTTTTTAATCATTATTCTTTACACATGAAACTACATGCCTTTTTATTAATGCATAAAAAAAAGCACCCGAATAGGATGCTTTAGTTCATTTTAAAAAGTTTCAGATCAATGACATTAAAGAGCCAATGCCATAAAAATTCCAATAAAAATCATAAACCCTACCCAACGGTTATGGCGAAACGCCCAAAAACATAACTGCGGATCACGGCCTTTGGTTTTAGTCCACTGGTAAATAAAATCGGCAGCCACAGCCAACATTGCAACTAAACCAAATGGCATCAAGAGATCTTCTAAATACAACGCAGAACCAATCAGTACAATGCTTAGCGCCTGTAATAAAGAAATGATTTCTATATCATATTTACCAAATAAAATCGCAGTTGATTTCACGCCAATTTTCAAATCATATTCACGGTCAGTAATGGCATATTGTGTGTCATATGCAACGGTCCACGCCAAATTACCAAAGTACAATAACCAGCAAGTCAAATCAGGTGTTTGCCCCACAGCGGTATAAGCCATAGGAATCGACCATGAAAATGCCGCGCCTAAAAATACTTGTGGCAGATGCGTGTAGCGTTTCATAAAGGGATAAATGAACGCTAAAAACAATGCACCAAAGGACCAATAAAAAGTTTCTATCGGTAAAAAGAACAACATACATGCGCTAGCAAGCACCAAGATCAAGAACACATATATAGCTTCTTTAGCACTAATCACCCCAGTGGCTAAAGGACGATGCTTGGTTCTTTCCACAGCACCATCGACTTTACGGTCAGCAAAGTCATTAATCGCACAACCTGCTGCACGCATAAATATCGTGCCTAAAATCATGGGAATCAAAATACTGAATTGCGGTGTTCCTTGATTGGCAATCCACAGTGCCCACATGGTTGGCCAAAAAACCAGTTCCGTGCCAATTGGCTTATCGAAGCGACATAAATAGTAATAAGCTTCTAAACGCTGCTGCCAAGTAATCTGTTGCACCACGGCCATGACTGTCCTTCATCTGGTAATATTATTTCTGCAAATATTGCTCAAAACTTTCTAAAAAAGTTTCCTGAACAATAAATTTACAACCATGCCAAGTATAACAGCTCTGACGTGTCCAACCATCGTCTAGCCACAGTACACGCCGCTCGCACTTCGGATTGGTCCGTTGAAATAAAAAATGTCCGATCGGTTTTTTACCAATATGCTGAAAAATCCGCGCACGCCCTTGTATACTGAGGATTGGAAATATACTTTTTGCTTTGACCCACGGCTCAGCTTCACAACCATATAAATAACTTTCACGTACCCAAGCTGTATGCTGTATTGGCGTTTGCAGCCACTGTGCATCTTGAAGCGTCATGCGTTGAAATTGCTCAATACTTGGCTCAACCTTAAATACGCCTTGGGCAAAATCTGTTAATTGTTGGGTTAATGAACCCGAAGCATACAACCATGTTTTTAATTCAGGAGGCATTCTTTTATCCCGCATTTCGCATGCTTGACGCTGCATATTTCATTTCCCTTATAAGCATTTGCTGAGTATAGCGAATCCCTAGTGTAACTAACTCAACATCGTTTTTCATGACCAATAGCTTGTTTTCAGTAAAATGAGCAAAACCAAAACAGCTTAAGCACTTCATTACATATGCAATCAACACAAACCTCACATACACAGTATGATGTCGTGGATAACCACTAAATTACACAAGCATAATGTTTCCATTTTACCCGCTACATGTTTTTATTTTTTTCGTTTTACTTTGTGCCAATATCACGGTTCAAGCAAAATCTATTGCACTCAGTTTTGATGATGGATTAAATCCAGCGTTTAACGCACAAGCGGAACAAATCAATGCTCAAATTTTAAAGCATCTGCATGATCAAAAAATCAAAAGTATTGTTTTTCCGAGCCTGATTAAAATTGGTGATTATCAAGGTAAGCAACTAATTCAAGCGTGGGGACAATCCGGCCATCTGATTGGCAATCATAGTGCACTGCACCAAAACCTGAATAAAGAAAATGTCACATTAAAAGATTATCTGCACAGCATTGAACAGGCGGATACAGTGCTAAAAACGCTGCCGAATTACACACGTATTTACCGGTATCCTTTTTTAAAAGAAGGTAATAGCGCTAAAAAGCGTGATGCTGTCTATCTATGGCTAGCACAGCATAAATACCGCATTGGCGGAGTCAGTATAGATGCCAGTGACTGGTTTTATAACCAAAAATATCTCGACTATGCCAAACAGCAAGATCAGGACAAATTAGAACGTCTGAAACAAGCATATATTGCTCACCTGCTTCACCGAGCAGATTATTATGACCAACTTGCCCAGCCCACCATAAATCGTTCGCCACAGCATGTTTTACTTTTACATGTGAATGCTATTAATGCCGCATTTTTAAAGGATGTCATTACTGCTTTTCAGCAGCATGGCTGGACTTTTATTTCAGCAGCAGACGCCCTGCAAGATCCCTTATATACGCAGCACAGCCAAAATATCCCTGCGGGTGAAAGTGTAATTTGGTCCATTGCCAAAACCAAAGGATTAGAAAACTTACGCTACCCCGCCGAAGATGCGCCTTATGAAATCGATAATCTAAAACAGCATGGTTTGCAATGACGGTTGGTGAATTACTGGATATTCAATAAAAATGACCTGTTGTGTTGCAGGTCATTTTTTTCAATTCAATATTATCGTGTTAAATTAAAAGTTATCTGTCTTGGCAATGGCTTCAAACTTGCCTTGCGGCGTTTTTATTAAAACCAGCCCTTCGGTGGTAATATAAAAACTTTCAGGGTATTCAAACTCCAATGCTAGCTCTGGGTTTTTCAGTTCGACAAATTCAGCCTGCTTATAACCTTCAAAGGTCCGCCCCACTTCCAAATAAGTCACTTCTGAGAAGTTGAGTTTAAATCCCTTTGCTTGATCCGCTGGATCAATCCAAGGAAAAAAACCGGTATGTTTTTTACGTGGTTTTGCCATGTTTAGATATTCATTCAACTCTTTGCTTTATCTTAACCCATCTCATAAAAAAACCCGCACAAGGCGGGTCTTTTTACAGTGAAATTCTGTACAGAATTACAAGCTGTAGTACATGTCGAATTCAACTGGGTGAGTAGTCGTGTTAAGACGACGAACTTCTTCAGTTTTAAGTTCGATGTAGGCATCAAGCATTTCTTTAGTGAACACGCCACCTTTAAGAAGGTAATCATGGTCAGCTGCAAGAGCTTCAAGCGCCATATCTAAGCTATGAGCCACTGTAGGGATTTTAGCTTCTTCTTCAGGAGGAAGGTCGTACAAGTTCTTGTCAGCAGCTTCACCTGGGTGGATCTTGTTTTGGATACCGTCAAGACCAGCCATAAGAAGTGCAGCGAAACCTAAGTACGGGTTCATCATTGGATCAGGGAAACGTGCTTCGATACGTTTGCCTTTAGGGCTAGAAACATAAGGAATACGAATAGAAGCTGAACGGTTACGTGCTGAGTAAGCAAGCATAATCGGTGCTTCGAAATGTGGAACTAAACGTTTGTACGAGTTAGTTGATGGGTTTGTGATTGCGTTCAATGAACGAGCGTGTTTGATCACACCACCAATGAAGTACAACGCCATTTCTGAAAGACCAGCGTATTCATCACCAGCAAACAAGTTCTTGCCGTCTTTAGAGATCGACATGTGAACGTGCATACCAGAACCGTTATCGCCAACCATTGGTTTAGGCATAAACGTAGCAGTTTTAGCATATTGGTGAGCAACGTTCCAAACCGCATATTTGAACTGTTGAACTTCGTCCGCTTTACGAACCATAGTGTTGAAGCTTACACCGATTTCAAGCTGGCAAGATGCAACTTCGTGGTGATGTACTTCTACACGACCTGGGCCCATGATGTCTTCGATTTTTGCACACATATCTGCACGCATATCTTGTGAAGAATCAACAGGAGGAACTGGGAAGTAACCACCTTTCACACGTGGACGGTGACCAGAGTTACCCGCTTCGTAATCTTTACCAGTAGACCAAGCAGCTTCTTCAGCGATTAATGTGTGGCGCGCGCCAGACATATCGATGTCCCATTTTACTTCGTCAAATACGAAGAATTCTGGTTCTGGACCAAAATAAGCAGTATCACCGATACCAGTTGATTTTAGGTATTCTTCCGCACGGCGAGCAATAGAGCGTGGGTCACGTTCATAACCTTGACCAGTTGAAGGTTCGATAACATCACAAGTCACAACAACTGTAGCTTCTGCAAAGAACGGGTCGATAAAACAAGTTTCTGCATCTGGACGTAAGATCATGTCAGATGCTTCAATGCCTTTCCAACCAGCAATTGAAGAACCATCAAACATTTTGCCATCTTCAAACGTATCTTCGTCGATTGAATCTGCTGGGTAAGTTACGTGTTGTTCTTTACCCTTAGTATCAGTAAAGCGAAAATCGACCCATTTTGCGCCACTTTCTTGGATGAGTTGAAGGACCTTGTTCGCCATGCTCATTTTGCTCCGATGATTTTTTTGTGCACACTGAAGTGCGTGTTAGTAGTTGGTAGTTATTAAGCAATTACCGTACCAACTTTTAAAAGCCAAGCTAAAATATTGAATTCCTTATCAGAATAGAAGATTTTAGCTCCTAGCTTTTCGACTATTATACTGTGTGTAACAGTAAATGCACCATATTCAGCCACTCTTCATCACTTTTGTTTAAAAACTTCTCGCAGGTGTATCAAAATAGTGCAACTTGGTTTTGCACCAAAATGATTAATCGCTTTCAACGATAAAATCATTGAGATTTTATCAAAGCTTTAAGGTCGAATTTAAATACGATAGAAACTAATGGCTTAGCTAGTTATAAATGGAAAAATACTGGCGTAATAACTGAATTAATGATCGATATCTAGGTTTTTTGAGCCCGTAAAGTACCCATTTTTCGACGTTAATTTAATCATTTTGTTTTAATTTTAATCAATTTACCTTTACATTAATTGTGCTCCATTTTGGTGATTTTGCTTCAAAACGGTTCAAATTTTTCCATCTAGAGCCTGAATTGCTATTTTTAACGACATCAAGCAGATCTTTTTAAAATATCAATTGAACATATTTTACCCACTTAAATTCAGCCTAATGTCTTGTTCAAATTAAATCCCAAATTTATAAGTCGAAAATTTATTGAAATGATTTCAGTTGCGATGAACTTTGGCGAAATTGTTCAGCAGAAATTGAATAATATTTGCTATGATTGGCTGCATTCTAAATATTTCACTATTTTTCTATTTAAAATATCCACACGATATTTGGGTCAATATACAACTATTTAGAATCATTTCGGACTATTCAAAGCACATTTAAGTGCATAAATTTCAAAGGTTAATACGCTCATGCTTTTGATGATCGACAATTATGACTCTTTTACCTACAACATCGTCCAATATTTTGGCGAGTTAAATCAGGAAGTAAAAGTTGTACGTAACGATGCCGTGACATTGGAAGATATCGAGCGATGGCAACCGAAGTATTTAGTCATTGGTCCTGGCCCTTGTTCGCCAAGTGAAGCAGGTATTTCAATTCCTGCGATTCAACACTTTGCGGGAAAAATTCCTTTACTGGGTGTGTGTTTAGGCCACCAAGCCATAGGACAAGCTTTTGGCGGCGATATTATTCGCGCTAAAAAAGTGATGCACGGTCGTTTATCTGACATGTATCACAGCGATCAAGGCATTTTCAGCAACCTCCCTTCTCCATTTGCCGCTACTCGCTATCACTCTTTGGTGATTAATCAAGCGACTTTGCCAGAATGTTTAGAAGTGACCTGCTGGACCAATGAAGAAGATGGCACGATGGAAGAAATCATGGGAGTCAAACATAAGACATTGCCTGTCGAAGGCGTGCAGTTTCACCCTGAATCGATTCTTAGTGAACATGGCCATCAAATCTTTAAAAACTTCTTAGAAATTTACGCATAATCGAGTGCAAAAAATATTATGAATATTCAACAAGCTTTAAATAACATCACGAAAAATATTGAACTCACTCAACCTCAAATGGAAGAAGTGATGCGCACCATCATGCAAGGTGAAGCAACCGATGCTCAAATTGGCGCACTGATGATGGGCTTACGCCAAAAAGGTGAAAGTATTGATGAAATCACTGCCGCAGCACGTGTAATGCGTGAATTTGCGATCAAAATTGATGTCAGTGATCTGCCACATTTGGTGGATATCGTTGGTACAGGTGGTGATGGTCAAAACTTATTTAACGTCTCTACTGCGTCTAGTTTTGTTATTGCAGCAGCAGGTGCAACTATTGCTAAACATGGTGGTCGTGGTGTTTCATCAAAATCAGGCTCTTCTGATCTTTTAGAACAAGCAGGAATTAACCTTGACCTGAACATGCAGCAAACTGAACGTTGTATTCGTGAAATGGGCGTGGGTTTCCTCTTTGCACCTAATCATCATAAAGCCATGAAATATGCTGCTGGTCCACGTAAAGAATTGGGCTTCCGTAGTATTTTCAACCTACTTGGCCCGCTTACGAATCCGGCCGGCGTAAAACGTTTTGTGATTGGAGTTTTCTCTACAGAATTATGTCGTCCTATGGCTGAAGTTTTAAAACAACTCGGTGCAGAACATGTCTTGGTGGTGCATTCAAAAGACGGTTTAGATGAAATTAGCCTTGCATCAAGTACTTATGTTGCTGAACTCAAAGATGGCGAAGTCACTGAATGGGAAATTCAGCCGGAAGCTGTAGATATCGAGTCGCAAACCTTAACGGGTCTATCTGTAGATAGTGCTGCTGAAAGTCTAAAATTGATCAAAGATGCTTTAGGTAAAAACAAATCTGCACTCGGTGATAAAGCCGCGAATATGATTGCCCTAAATGCAGGCGCAGGCATTTATGTTTCAGGCTTAACCAAAAGCTATAAACAAGGTGTTGCATTAGCACATGACATTATCTATGGCGGTCAAGCACTAGAGAAAATGGGCATTTTGTCTGAATTTACTAAAACTTTAAAAGAATACGAAGCTTAAGATTAGGACTCAAATCATGGTAGATATCGCCAATACAATTTTAGGTAAAATTGTTGACCGTAAAAAAGAAGAATTTGCAGCCCGTCTTAAACAACGTAGCTATAAAGATGTCGAAGAGCTAGCTCAAGCAGCTACACCTGTTCGAGGTTTTGCACAAAACCTCGGCTCTAAACGTCCGGGGGTGATTGCTGAAATTAAAAAGGCATCACCATCGAAAGGCATCATTCGTGAAAACTTTAACCCTGCTGAAATTGCGCAGCAGTATCAAGATGCTGGTGCGGCATGTTTGTCTGTTCTCACCGATGTAGATTTTTTCCAAGGTGCCGATGAAAACATTCAGATTGCACGTACGAACTGTGACTTACCTGCGCTTCGTAAAGATTTTTTAATTGACCCTTATGGTGTAATTGAAGCACGCGCTTTACATGCGGACTGTATTTTATTAATCGTGGCTTGTTTGTCTGATCAACAACTCGAAGAAATGTCGAAAACTGCTTTTGAGCACAATCTCGACGTGTTGGTTGAAGTACATGACGAAGAAGAACTTGAGCGTGCAATGCGTCTTTCTGACAACTGTCTACTAGGCGTCAATAACCGTAATTTAAAAACCTTTGATGTTGACCTCAACACATCAT
Organism: Acinetobacter sp. YH12045; assembly: GCF_013419925.1. Classification (NCBI taxonomy): domain Bacteria; kingdom Pseudomonadati; phylum Pseudomonadota; class Gammaproteobacteria; order Moraxellales; family Moraxellaceae; genus Acinetobacter; species Acinetobacter sp. YH12045. Next base: position 85,250 of record NZ_VOZE01000002.1, read on the forward strand.
TACGTTTGAAGAAGTTACTTGAGCCTTCTCGCCTACTTGTGACAGAAAGCGGTATTGCAACACCTGCGGATGTTGCCATGATGCAAGAACATGACATTCATGCCTTCTTGGTCGGTGAAAGTTTTATGAAGCAGCCACGCCCTGATCAGGCGTTTAAGGAGCTGTTTGGTGTGCCTGATAAAATATAAATGAAATATGTAGGGTGAGTTCGCTCACCCTTTTTCTACTTTGCATCCATATTAAAAAAATTACACATCTTTTTTATAATTTTTATTCAATTGAGAATTAAAAATAATGAAGTCGATTATTTCTTCTACTCTTCTATTCATTTCATTAATCTTGGTTTCACTACACCAGATAAGTTGGGCAAAAAATATAACTCTTTATACTGGCTCACCGTATCATATTGACCAAAATCATATCCTCTACTTTAATATTTCCACTATGCCCGAAGGCATCATTGCTGCGTAGATTGACCTAAATCAAATTTTTCCAAATATAAATACTAACGTGCTAAAGGGCAAAAATTATGATTTCAATAATAATCAAATTGAAATCATTAGTTATCAAGGCTTACCAATAGTCATTAATTACTCAATCAATACTAAAAACAAGAATATTGAAAATTCAACCTATTTTTCTATGTCTAAAGGACATAAAAATTCTTTATCAAAACCAATCAATATTAAATCTCACCCTATTTCCATGGAAAAATTAAATCATTTTGAACAGATTTTTTATAAAGATATCCCTCATTTATTGAAAAAGAATTTAGCTGATGAGCCATATTTAATAAATATATTCATGTTCCATGCAGCAATAAATGATTTTGATGATATGAATGATTTTTTCCAAAATGCTATAAAGAACCTGACACAGAAAAATGATATTGATAATTATGAAAAAGCCAAAAATTTGTATCTTGAATATTTAAATTTTGGTGAAAACAATGAATTTTATGATACCACCTTAATTATGGCGGCTATCGAGCACACAGATATTTCTTTCATTAAAAAAATGAAGCTGAGAAAAATAAATGAACTTGTAGTAGATGAAGTTGAACCACAAACATATTATTTCACTAGATGCTCCCCATTAGGTAAAGCTATCCGCCTAAATCAATATCAGATAATTTCTTATTTACTTGAAAAAGGCGCTTCAACCGAAATCGTGTGTATTTCTAAATTTAATGAAGAACAATCAGCATTAGCTCTTGCAGAACAATATAAAAATAAAAAAGTTATTAAATTAATTAATTCAACTTTGAAGCCCAAATAGGACTTGTAATAAATTAAGAGATCTTCTTTATATAAAGTCTTTCCAGTTCAAATCAGTGCCATTTAAGGCTATAATTGCACTAAATTTTTGTATATTTCCCGTTTTTTCATTATGAGCAAACACGATTCTTCGCTTTCAAAAGATCAGTACAACCTACTGAAATCTTTTAAAAAGCAAATTACGAATCCACATTCCTCAACGATTGCTAAACAGCCTGAGCCAACGCCAAAGACTGTTGAACAAGAGCAGGAAGAAGACTTCGCGCTTTTCCAAAAGCAAATGCAAGGTGTTCAAAAAATGAATGCAGGAAATATTGCAAAAATGGAAAAAGTGGGTCGTAAAAAACCTGATGCGCAAACGTTGGCTAAACGTGCTGCTGCAATTGGTCCTATGGAAACAGATGATGCATTACTTTCTGATACGCAAGCGATGCTCAACCCTGTTGCCAGTCAAGCTGCTTTAAGCTATCGCATTGCAACCTTACAACATAAAGTTTTTGAAGATTTGAAAGCTGGTAATCTACGTTGGTTTGAAGCTGTCGACTTACACGGTTGCACTGTTGAAGAAGCCCGTTCTGCCGTGCTGCAAATTATTCAAATGGCGAAAGATGACAATCAAAACGTCATTAAAATTGTGCATGGCAAAGGTCCAGAAGCAATTTTAAAAACTTATGTAAATAGTTGGTTACGTCAACATCGTGATGTATTGGCATTTGTGAGCGCCCCAGAAAAACAAGGCGGCACAGGTGCTGTCCTGGTTCTGCTTAAACGTGCAGAAAAAAACCCACAGTTTAAACAATAATCGGATTTAACTCCAAAAGAAGGCATTGTAATAGTTTTCTGCTACAATGCCGTCCTTGTTCAATCTCTCAGTGTAAGTGAACACGTCTTATGTCTATGCAGCAATCCTACGCAAATATCCTAACTGCCGTTGGTGAAGATCTGAATCGCCCGGGTCTTAAAGATACGCCTATGCGTGCTGCTAAAGCTTTTTCATATCTTACTTCTGGTTATAGCCAGACACTTGAAGAAGTGACCAACAATGCGGTTTTCCCATCAGATAACCGTGAAATGGTCTTAGTTAAGAATATCGAATTCTATTCTTTGTGTGAGCACCATTTATTACCTTTTTATGGTCGCGTACATATTGCTTATCTCCCAGAAGGCAATGTTTTAGGTTTATCAAAATTCGCACGTATTACAGAAATGTTTGCCCGTCGCTTACAAATTCAGGAAAACCTCACTCAGCAGATTGCTGAAGCAGTGGCTGAAGTGACTGGTGCACGTGGTGTTGCTGTGGTGATTGATTCAGCTCACATGTGCATGATGATGCGTGGTGTAGGTAAACAAGAGTCTACAACACGTACCGTTTCTTTTGTCGGTGACTTTAAAACCAATAAAGAAGAACGTCGTGAATTTTTAAGTGCAGTTCCAGAAAGCTATTAATAGAACATTCAGCGTTAGCACTCATAAAAAAAGCCTCGAGCTCTTGAGGCTTTTTTTATTTGTGTTTTAATGTCGAAAATCGTTTGCTTTGATAGCAAAGCACTATTTTCAGGATGAATCATGTCAGATGTATATATTGCCGGTCAGGGTTTAGCACAAGCCGAACACAGCATAGACTTCCCTCGCCCAGACCGTTTGGTTCAAGGCAATCCTAAACGTGAAACCGCAAGCCTGTATGTACACCCCAATATGGACTGCGGGATCTGGCAATGTGAAGTTGGTGCATGGAATATTGTCTTTGCACCGAACAAACAAGAGTTTTTTACAATCCTTGAAGGTTTAGTACGTATTCATGATCAACAAGGCGGATATATCGAAGTTTCTGCTGGCCATGCGGGCATTATTCCCCCATCGTTTCAGGGCAAGTTTGAAGTTGTCGAAGCCGTCAAAAAATACTATGTGGTTGTAGAAGTTTAATCGCCCAAAATATTTATTTTGAAAAAATATCTTTTAAAAATATTGTTTGTAACCGTGCTGTAAGACTTGTAACTCAAAACTACAGCATAAAATTGATATCAATTACTTAATGTATTTCTGTTCATAAATTAAACATTTCATAACATGATTTCCCCCCCATATTCAAGATTAGTCCGTACATTGAAAACAAGATGAATCCTTTAGATTCATTGCTATTTTCTTTTTTTTACTAACTAAGGGTGATCACTATGGTAGCCGCAAAAAAGACAACTGAAAAAGATGAGAAAAAGACAGCGAAAACTACGGCAAAAACTGCAAAAAAGAATGAGGATAAAGTAAAAAAATCAGCTAAAGCATCGAGTAAAGATTCAAACAAAGCAACAAAGAAAACTGCTGAAAAAAAATCTAAGGACAGCACTTCTAAAAAAGAAGCTGCAACTAAAGATGAAAAAGTAAAAGCTAAAAAATCTGCGTCAACTAAAAGTTCGCCGAAATCTAAAGCTGACAAAAAAGAGGCCCCTAAAAAAGCCAGCACATCAAAAACAAGCACTAAGGTTAAAGAGGAAAAGCCAAAAGCTGAGAAGAAAACAACCAAAAAATCTTCAACAGCAAAGAAAACGGATGCTAAGGCAAGCAAGTCTAAGGGAGAAAAACCCAAGACGACCAAAGCCAAATCCACCAGCAAAAAGACAAAATAAAAAGTAGCCCCAACTGGGGCTACTTTTTTAGCTTAAGCTTGAAATAGAGTAAGGTTGTAATGGAGTGAATATGAATAATAAATCCATCCCCACACCTAAGCGTGTATCACGCGTTCATTCCAATAGTTTTGATTACAGTTTAGATTTTAAAAAGATAAATTTTCGCGAACACCCTGAACTTTATAGAATTGGACGTGGTGAACAAGGTGTATTACTCGTAGAGCCTTATAAATCTGAAATTTTGCCTTATTGGCGATTTGCTAATGAAGAAAAAGCCATCGAAAGCAGTACCAAAATTTGGCAACTTTTTGAAGAGTATTTAGACGCTGAAGATTTTGTCGGTGCAGATATGGCACGTAAATTTTTGCAGATGGGTTTTACACGTGCACGTCGCTATGCCAACCATAAAGGTGGAAAAAAATATGAGGGTCCTCTCCCTAATGATAAAAAGGGATTAAGTGGTGCACATGGACGCGAAGAGCTTCCAAGACAAAAAGAGGATCCCGTCAAAGCTGCTGCTGTACGAGTATTTAAACAAAAATGGGATGAAGCTAAAGTTCATCCCAAGTATGTAGAGCAAAAAGCAAAATTTTTAGATTTTCTACAAAGCAAAATTAAGTGAATATCCATTTAGGATGAAGATGATGTTGTTTGCTGATCAGTTTTAGCAACGTAAATACGGTTACGACCTGTATTCTTGGCAGCATAGAGTGCCATATCGGCAGCATCTAGTAAACGTTGATAGTCAGGATGACCGTTATACTGCACACAACCAACGCTAACAGTTAAACTAAATTGCTGACCTTGTACTGTTCGGATCACTCCGTTTTCAATATATTGGCGAATATTTTCTGCAACTTTCATCGCACGGTTTACATTGGTGTCCACCAAGAGTAACAAGAACTCTTCGCCACCAATACGGAATGCATAATCGCTACCTTGGCTGTAACGCTGCAAAGCTTCGGCAATAAATTTCAGTGCAAGATCACCTGCCGCATGACCAAACTTATCGTTGATCATTTTAAAGTAATCCGCGTCAAAGGCTAGCAAAGACAAAGGCGTTTGATTTTGACGTGCAAAAGTAATTTCACGTGAAATAATAGTACTAAGATAACGACGGTTTAGGAGTTGCGTCAAAGAATCATTGCCTGACTCAATATATTCAGCCACCTGAAATAATTGATCGACTAAATGCTGAATTTCACGATTTAAGTCTCGAATCTGTTGAATCAAATGTTGCAGTTGATCTTTATCCGTTATTTGTGTGGTTTGCTGCGTTAGCTCATCCACTTGATAAATTCGATCAATAATTAATTGAACCTGATCTGAACCCGAAAAAGCATATGCCGCTTTATGAATAAACCACAATCCAAATTCTGATTTTGAAAGTAAGGAATGATAAAAACTGACATTTCCCGAAAAGATTTTAAACATCAATTCATTTTCCCAATTGAGCAATGAACCACGTTGTTTATCTTTATGCACTGCAACATCTTGCATCGCTGAAAATAAGCGATAATTATGCTTGGTTTCTTGCTTTTTTTCCGTATTGATCTCATAAGATCGGCACATAATTTCAGTGCTAAATCCCATAATTTGCACAATATAACTGCAGATATGGAAAATATTTTGAGTTTGGTTTAGCTCTAAAATTTCAAATATTTTACGTTCTATTTCACGTACACCACGCATAATCAACCATGACGGAATGCCGACACGCGCATGCACCATTCCAACTTTTTGCTGCCTTTTAACCGAAATTTCAAAATCATTATTGAGTGCAACATTAAATGTTTCTAATAACCATTTTCTTAAGGTGTCGATGAGTCTTTTTTGAATGATATCGTCTTTAAAAAACTCAGCCGATTCTGGCTCTCTCGACATTTGTTCATAAAAAACAGTAACTAAATGCTCAACATGCTTCTGGATAAATTGCAAAGCTGCAAGATGTTCATTTTCAGTATATTGATCACAAATATCTTTCCAAGTCTGACTTAGACCTGTAATACATTCTTGATTCATTCGGTGACACAAACCACAGCGATTACAAAGCTAGCAATCATACCTTGCTTTACTTACATAAAAAAACAAATTTATTTGATATTTCACATTTTATCTATCTTAAAAATTAATAGAAAAATACATAACTCAATTTCATTTTATTCCAATCTTGATCATCTTGTTGCTGGTATTCGTATCCTAGTCTTAAGGCATGTTGTTGGGTTACGATATATTGTAATTCAGCATCGAGTTTCAGATTCCATTGATGTGTATCTTCCCAATACGGAAGCTCTGCCTGAACCAAACTGTTGAGTTTTTCTGACCAAATATTTTGGCAACCCAGTGTCGGCCCAAGGCCCACTCGCCATCCCTGATCAAGTGACTTACCGCCCTGCACCTGCATTTGAGACTGCACATAACACAAATGTGTACGTTCCTGATTGGCCCAGCTATATCCAGATTGCGCTTTTAATTCAGCTACGCCATGTTGTTTCGTTTCGCTAAATTGACCTGCATCTACAGACACTTGCTGCCAACCAAAATTAAAACCCCAGCTTAGCGGTGTTTTAAATGGCGTGATCGGATTGTAGGAGTTGACCGATAAAAAATCAAAATGATTGAGTTTAAGTTGGTCGTCTCGATATTGGATCGAGCCATCCCAAAACATCAACTGCGTACCAATCCGAAAGCCACCTTGCGGATCGATCAAATCATGATAAGCCTGACGATGACCGAGTTCGATATATTTTTCACCTTGAACTTCGCCTACTGTAGCTGAAAAATTTCGCGCATGATGTCCATTGACTGGGTCTAGACTTGGCTGCTTAGGATCAGTCCGTTGTTTTGGTTGCGAAGATTGACTACGTAAGGCCAAGATTTGACGTAATTTAGGCTGTGTTTCTTCCGCACTCACCTTTCTCCCAATCAGTAATAAATACAGATGGTCATACGCCATTTCTAATATTTTCGCTTGCTCTACTTCATTAAACTGAGCGAGTGCTGTCGACATGTTCTCAGGTTCAATTTCAGCGAGCTTATGCGCTTCGCGTGCTAAACGATATCCATGTTGCTGCGCTTGTGACAAAAGCTGCGTTTCTAATGCAGGACGATAAAACGCTGCTTGAATCAGTTGTTCATCATTGATCGCTTTGATCGTCTCAACGGGAATGGAAGCGACTTTAAATTTCTGGGTTAAATTCAGTGTCGGGCGAACCAAATCCATTAAGCCCAATAATCGATATGCACAGTTATCGCTGGCAAAATAATAGGGAAAACTGACATTTTGCATTTCCCAAATATGTTTAACCAAATAACTGGTTTCTTGCTCGGTCAGTGCTAGCTCATATTCCCACAAATCACGACTTTCAAAATCACCATATTCTTTCACTTTACGGTAGTACGGCATCAATGAATATTCACCAGGATATTGCCCTGTTAAGCCTTTCCATGCATAAGACCAGTTATCTTCACCTGCAACTGTCGCTGCATAGTTAATGGCATAGGACACCAAATTTAGTTCTTTTTGATCTTTCGGATCGAGACGCAATAAGGTATGTCCAAACATAGAACTTGGATTACCCATAAAGTCTGTGGCGTAGATTAATGTTGCTTTATACGGCTTAATTTTTCCAAACCATTCATCAAACTCAGGGCAGCTCACCACAGGTAACTGCTCTGAACGGATGGATAACTCTTGCATCAGCCACTGACTACGCGCAGGGAAACGACAACGAAAGGCTTGATTAGGTTCGGCGGTTTGAAATAGTGCAGCGACATCTGCCTCTAATTCGGCTTGGGCATTTTGACGGCCATTTTCAGCTAGAAAGTAACCTGAAAAAGCAACTTCACTTTGTCCTTTATGATCTGTATATAAAAGTCGTTGCCAACTGATGTGTTCAGACAGTTTTTTTGATTGTGCAAGTTCAATATATCGCTGTAACTCTACGGTTTTAGAAGGAGTAGAATCTACAACTTGCTGAGCATATATGATACTCGGAATCATAAAAGTACAAAATAAAGCAATTGATTTCATTCAGTTATATTCAAATCCATTTTTATATATTTTAGATAATAAAAAACCCTGCCGAGAGACAGGGTTTTGAAAGCATCGATTAAACGTATGCTTTAAGTACTTCGTCTTTTGCCATTACACTTTGTAATGAAGCAAGTACTTGTAGAGAAGACTGGTTTTCAGCTGAATAGATTTCAGCAAAATTTGCTTTAGACACAGCAAAGAAACGTGCTTTATCTGTTGATTGGATGTTTAAAAGCTCAGCCAAAACATTCAGGCTCTCACCTTGACCAACCGCCATATCACGTGCAAGTGATTCAGCATTTTCATTGGTAAATGTTACCGCTTGAGCAGTCACTGTACCTGTACCGCTACAACCTAAAGTACCAAAGGTAATACCAAGTAACTGGTTAGTAAAAATACCGTTGGTAGTCGCAGCTAAAATTTTAGGAATTTTACCTGATTGACCAGCCCAAACTTGAGAACCAACACCACAACCTACGTCACGGTCAGCAAAAGCAGCTGTAGAACCTAGTGCAACGACTGCAACTAAAGCTAATTTTTTTAACATAGCACTTCTCCAGGGAATTTTATTCCATTGTTTTTAATTATTAAAACATGTGTAATTTTGATTACACACCTGTAGATTAACTTGATCTTTCAGATAAGGCAAAACATTTTCATCTAAAACTTTTGGCTAAAAATAATACGTTCTTATTCACTATTTTTTGAGCAACCAAGTACCATTTTCATCACGTTTTCCAAGGATTTTGAGCACTAAAACCAAACTGAGTAATAGCAACAAATACCAAGAACCGAGTTTCCCCCAACCGACCATATGCCATGCATCGACCTGACTTGGATATAACCAAATTTGATAGAAGGTACTGATATTTTCTGCGATCCAAATCAAAAATGCCAAAACCAGCAGCACCGGTAACATAGGCAACTGAATCACATGATTTTGTAATTGAAAACTGAGCTTGGTTTTCCAAAAGATTACCACACTCCAAGCAAACAAAAGCATACGAATATCTGGCACAAAAAATTTGGTCATAAAATTAAGATATGACAAAACGGCTAAGCACAGCATATTGCCAAAACGCGGTAAGTTACTGAACGACACTTGATATAGACGTAGTGAACGTGCAAAGAAACTCCCCACCGCCGAATACATAAAACCTGCAAATAATGGCACTGTCAGCAGTTTAAAAACCGCAGGCTGCGGATATTGCCATGAGGCAATATGTGGATGAGTCAGAAATATTTCCATCCCCATAGCCAGCAGATGAAACAGTGCTATGACTTTAGCTTCCGCCCAAGATTCGAGTTTTAAGTAAAGTAAACACACTTGAATGATCAGTGCATAAAACAATAAATAGTCATAACGGAAAAAGCCAAAATATTCCTGACTTCCCATTGCTGCAGTTAATGCAAAAGCGATCAGCAGTAATATCCCAAATAAGGCAGCCGCAGCTGCCTTATAAGAGAACTCAAAACATGATTTTATCATCTTGACCACGGTTGAATCCTAAACCAATTTCCCTAAAGCCTTATAAATACTTGGCACTATATTCGTGTACCGTATCAATAAAAGCTTTTGGATTGGCTGGATCTACCCACTGGGTAATACCATGACCTAAGTTCGCCACATAACCAGTTTTTTCACCGTTGGCATATGCGTCATCTAACATAGCACGCGTCGCTTTCGCGATTGCTTCAGGCGAACCATATAATGTTGCTGGGTCTAAGTTACCTTGCAAAGCTGCACGGCCTGCGACTGTTTGACGTGCTACATTTAATGGCGTAGTCCAATCTAAACCAAAAGCATCTGCACCCGTTGCAATCATTGGCTCTAACCATTGACCACCACCTTTGGTAAACAAAATCACAGGGACTTTGCGTCCATCTTTTTCACGCTGTAAACCTGCCACGATTTTTTGCATGTAGTTCAGTGAAAATTCAATGTATTCACGGTGTGCTAATGCCCCACCCCAACTATCAAAGATTTGTACGGCTTGCGCACCTGCATCAATCTGCGCATTGAGATATTCAGTCACCGCCACAGCCAAACGGTCTAATAAGGCATGCAGCACTTCAGGTTGTGCATACATCATTTGTTTTGTAAAACGGAAATCTTTGCTTGAACCGCCTTCCACCATATAGGTTGCCAGTGTCCAAGGACTGCCTGAGAAGCCAATCAAAGGAACTTGTCCGCCCAAAGCTGAACGAATTGTAGTCACGGCATTCATGACATAATCTAAGTCAGATTTGGCATTAAATTTAGGTAAATTCAGTACATCTTGTTCGGTACGTACGGTTTTATGAAACTTCGGACCTTCACCTGCTTCAAAATACAGTCCCAAACCCAACGCATCAGGTACAGTCAAAATGTCTGAAAATAAAATAGCTGCGTCTAAGTCATAACGACGCAAAGGTTGTAAAGTAACTTCACAAGCAAATTCTGTATTTTTACAAAGGGATAGGAAATCACCTGCTTTGGCACGTGTTTCACGATACTCTGGTAAATAACGGCCAGCCTGACGCATCATCCAAACCGGAGTTGCATCTACCGGTTCACGTAATAAGGCACGCAAGAAACGATCATTTTTTAAGGTCGTCATTCACTTTCCCAACTTAATTCGATATTGGCATCATCATATCAAAAAGGTTGTAAATATAATAACTTCTCAAGCATTTAAAAACCGATCATGTTGAGTGCCAAAAATGATATTTACACAAAACAACTACTGCATCTCCACTTTTTTTCTGTAATACTTAGCCAGTTTTTAATACACAGTAAATGAATAATTCTTAAGGTTGAATTACATGTTCGTTCGCACCATGCTCGCACTGAGCCTAAGTTGCATATTTGCTGGTACAGCTATTGCCGCATCTACTGCTGAACAACCATTAACGCCAAAAAAAGTGACTAATGTTGCAGTTCAGGATCCCATTGATCCGTTAGCGACTGAAGCTTCATCTGCAACTAGCCAGATTAGCGCTCAAGAACAAGAAGATCTGAACCAAGCATCGCAAACTTTAGACAGCCTGCAACAATCAGAAGATGTTAAAGCCGACATCGGTGCTGCACCTGCTACAGCGACTGCTACAACTCCAACATCAACTTCGCCTGCTGCCAAAGTTGCTTGGGGTTTAAATGACCTAAATAATGCACAGTGGTATGACAACATTGGTAAAGGTCAATTCCCTGTTTATGCACGTGCGCATGTCATGCTCAATAATGCACATGCTTCACCGGGTGCAATTGATGGTACCAGTGGTAAAAATACCCTAAAGGCGATCGCTTCATTCCAACAAATGAATAGGTTGAAACCTACAGGAACGTTAACCAAAGAAACTTGGGATACACTGATTGCGAAACAAGGTTCTAAACCTGCATTCATTGAATACACATTGACTGATGCAGACTTGAAAGGTCCTTATGCAGCATCAATTCCACACGACTATGCATTACAAGCAAAAATGAAAGGCTTGTACTACACACGTGTAACTGAAATGTTGGGTGAAAAATTCCACATGGACGAAGACTTTTTGAAAAAGTTGAATCCAAAAGCGACATTTAAAAAAGTTGGTGAAAAAATCTTAGTAGCGAATATTCGTAACGAAGTTCCTGAAGATATTCACTTAATCGTTGCACATAAAGGCGCGAAACAACTTTACTTGTTTAATAGCCGCAACCAAATGATCGGTTCATTCCCGGCAACGATTGGTAGTTCAGATACACCATCGCCTACAGGTACATATAAAGTAACAGGTGTTGCACCAAACCCTTGGTACAGCTACTCACCGTCTAACTTTGTTCAAGGCAACAACAGAAAACCATTGTCTTTACCACCTGGTCCAAATGGTCCTGTTGGTAATATCTGGATTGGCTTGAGCAAAAAATCATTCGGTATTCATGGTACACCGAACCCATCTGCTATTTCTAAAACTGCGTCACACGGTTGTATTCGTTTGACCAACTGGGATGCAAATGACTTAGGTAAGAAAGTGAAATCTGGTGTGACTGTTAAATTCTTAGAATAATTTTAGTCATATTTAAAAAAGCCTGCTTCTTGCAGGCTTTTTTATAGTTGCCCCTTTATGCATAACAAAAGACTCAATCTTGGCTGAGCGTTGCAAAAATAGGATGAATTGTCGCTAAAAAACTATATATACCGATTTAGTTCAATCTTAAAATAGGCATATGTTCAATAATTAAGATAAGGATGAATGCCATGAATGCTTTTTTACATCCAAGTGAAAACCGTGGTCACGTAAAAATGGGCTGGCTTGAGTCTAAACACAGCTTTTCTTTTGGTAACTGGTATGACCCGAAATACATGGGCGTTAGTGCGCTTCGTGTAATTAATGATGACTTAATTGCAGCCCATGAAGGTTTTGGTCAACACCCACATGACAACATGGAAATTTTAACGTGTGTGTTAAAAGGCACCATTACGCATAAAGACAGCATGGGCAACCATGGTGGGATTTCTGCTGGTGAATGGCAGCTGATGAGCGCGGGAACTGGTGTTCGTCACAGTGAAATGAACCAAGGTGATGAAGATGTTCATTTATTGCAAATTTGGATCATTCCAAACGAACGTGATGCTGAACCGACCTATCAACAAATTAAATGTGATCCACGTGATCAACCCAATCAATGGCATTTAATTGTCGGTCCAAATGACAATGCAGCTATGCATATTCGTCAGCAGGCGGAAGTTAAATCTGCATTTTTGACGAATGGTCAATCTTTAGACATCCATGCAACACAGCATATCAATTATATCCATGTTATTTCAGGTTCAGTTCAAATTGCTGAACATAAAGTTGAAGCTGGTGGTGCAATTGCCTTCTTAGAAGATAGCAAAATTGAAGCGCTTGAAGATGCTCAAGTGATTTGGTTTGATTTACCCGAAGTAAAATAATTAAAAGCCCTCAAATGTGAGGGCTTTTTTATCCAGCTTGGCTAAGGCGTTCACTGCGTTTATATAACCACATCAACACCAAAGTTGGAATGATAAATCCTGCAGCAAGCATGGCTATATGTTTGATTGGAAATGTGCATGGTGACATTTGTAGTGCCAGTAAAGCGAAGAAACTGAGCTGCCAAGTTATGTTTTCACCTTTTTGAGCATGCTTTTTATATTCATAAGCCAATATATGGCAGCAAATCCAATGTCAAAGACCTAAGATCAAGTACCCCATTCCCCCATAAGTCTAAACCAAAGACAATTTTGCAAAAATATAAGTTCATATCTGCATAATACTGAAGGATATCGTCGAAAAATGCAGAAAACATGACAAGACTCTAATTGTCGCAATAAGCTTATCTTTAGCCCCAAATATGTATTTTAAAGAATAAAGCAAATTACCTCCCTCACGAGAGAGTGATCCAAATCTATAAAAGTTAAATTAAAATATAAGTATGGAAATGTTTGAAGATTTGAATTTACTTGTAAAAGGCGAAATTACCCGTTTACCTTATAAAAATTAGTAACACAAAATGCCATTAAATCATCTGACCTTGCGTACCAAAGCCTGAATAAAGTTTTTGCTATAGCCATGCTCTGCAATAGCAGCAAGCCATTATCGAGGAGATTTTGACAATTTTCTAAATTTTGATCTGCTTAGGACATGGTTTAACTAAGATAAACTGAGAGTTAAATGAACAGATGCTCAGTAAATTCATAAACGATTTTTTTTATTTTTAGTAAATCTTAAATTTAATACGCCATAGCCCTGATTTAATTTAAAACAAAGACATAAAATATGAAGATTAAATACATCTGAATGCATCTTAAGTGTTCCAATAAAAAAACCTCGATCAAAGCCATTTTGCTTTAACAGAGGTTTTAGCTTGTTGGATATCGATCAGAAGTTAAAGCCAATATTTAAATTGACGCGATACAGCCATTTATCGCTATTTTCAGATGTTGCTGAAGTAAAGCCTGTGCCATTGGTTGCCCCACCAATAATATTGGCATTTTTGCCCCAAGTATAATCTGCCCACACCATAAATGGTGTAGCGATAAACATTGCACCTGTGGTATTCATTTGCGAAGCTGACCAGTCACTGCGTTCTTTGTCTAAATAACTGTAGTCATTGTAAAAACGAATGGCTTTTAATTTCCCCATATTTTGCACAGGTAAGGTATAGGCAATATTTAAACTTGAAACCGTCCCTTCAGAGGCAATGAAATACGCAGGTGTTAAGCCATTCGCCCCCATTAAGGTCATATCATCATTTACACCTTCTGGGTTTTCAGCATCATATTGATAATGAATCACGGAGGACTGTACATTCCAGCGCTGATAATTACTGTTGCTATGCAAACCAGCTGCATAGTAGCTGCCATTTTTTTGCGTGGTTTTATTGTGTAATTGCGCAGCCGCACCTGAAAGTCCAATTTCATGTTTACCCACTTGATTATTGCCAAATTTACGCACAATACGAGTATTCAACTGATTGTGCTTTTCGTTTTGATAAGCAGCTTGAAAGGGTAAATGATTCTCTGAAAGATCATCATAAGTTGCAGATTCAGGTGAATAGCGTAAATTGGTTTCCAACATACGTGGGTAGTAACCAACTTTCACATCCCATTCAGGATTATTGTAATTCCAGTTAATCCCCGGCGCGATGTTGTTGCCATAGCCCAAAAAGAACGGGATATGATAGGTCCAACCATTTTGCGGATATGGATAAAGCGCAAATGGCTTATAGACAAAACCTGCTTCGATGCTGTTGTTTTTGTCTAGGTTATAACCCACATAGGCTTTTTCAATTGAGGTTTTTTCCTGATCTTGAATTAAATAGCTCGCATTCAAATAGGCATCACCTGATTTGCCTTTTAAGTCGATACGGAAAATATCAAAATCCAGTTTGCCTATGCCGCGTTTATCACTTGGCTCCCACTGTTCATAACGATGATTAAAACGTAAAGCTCCACCCAATTTAAACGATTGTGTGCCATCGTCGCTTTTCCACTCTAATGGATCCTCTTTGGCTTGAACGCTAGCGGCAGCTGCGCTCAAAGACAGCATCATCGCTGTTATCAATATGGTTTTATTCATCTCAAGCACCTGTCCTTATTTTGTTTTGCATGCAAAACTTTGTTTATTTCCATATTTAACTAAAAAAATTTATTTAGCAGTCACTGCGAACTTCATTTGCAATTAAGCAATGTCTTGCAGCGGTGCTTCGAAGTTTCGAACTTCCGAGATTAAATTTTCAAAAGAAAAGACTTCTTTCAATTGCTCTTCCGTCATCAATCCCTGAGACAGCACCACTTCTTGAATGGTTTTGTTTTCAGCAATACATTGTTTACCAATGGCATCACAGCGGTCATGTCCAAGAATTGGATCAAGCAAAGTCACAATGCCAACACTACGCATGACCATGTCATAGGCTTGTTGTTCATTGACTTGAATGCCTGCAAAACATTTTTCATCCAAACTGCTGATGCCATGTTGAAGCAATTCAATCGATTCATTCAGTGACAACGCAATCACAGGTTCCATCACGTTCAACTGTAATTGTCCTGCTTCAGCTGCCATGCTGATGGTTAAATCATTACCCATGACTTTAAAGGCAATTTGATTAACCACTTCAGGAATCACTGGGTTCACTTTGGCGGGCATAATGGATGAACCTGCTTGCAATTCTGGTAAGCGAATTTCGGCCAGCCCAGTACGTGGACCTGAGCTGAGTAAACGCAAGTCGTTACAGATTTTTGATAGTTTGCATGCCAGACGTTTTAGGGTACTTGAAATCAGAATGAATACGCCGCAGTCACTGGTGGCTTCAACATAGTCTTCGGCGCCTTTGACTGGTAATCCAGTGAGTTCAGCTAAACGTGCCGTAATATGCTGCGCATAACCTTCAGGTGTATTCACCCCTGTACCAATTGCCGTTGCACCTAAGTTGATTTCCAATAAAAATTCACGCATTTTCTTAATCAAACGCATATCTTCATTCAGTAAAGTGGCAAAGGCTTGAAACTCTTGTCCCATGGTCATCGGAACCGCATCTTGCAACTGTGTACGGCCCATTTTCAACACATGTTTAAAATCAGCTACCTTCGCACGAATGGTTTGAATCAATTTATCCAGTGCTAAAAGCAGGTCTTCTATACGGTGATATAAACTGATCCGTAGTGCTGTTGGATAAACATCGTTGGTCGATTGGGATTTGTTGACGTGGTCATTCGGATGCAGAATCGAGTAACTCCCCTTTTGCTCCCCCAAGTATTCCAAACCAATATTGGCAATGACTTCATTACAGTTCATATTGACCGATGTACCTGCCCCACCTTGGTAACAGTCAATTGGAAATGACGCTGCCCATTGCTGTGGCTGTTCAATCAATTGATCAGCTGCATATTCAATGGCTTTAAGCTGTTGCTCACTGATTTTTTTATAATTAAAATTACTTTGTGCAGCTGCTTTTTTGACAAAGCCTAAAGCACGAATAAAATGCAGTGACTGTCCAACCGTTAAATGGGAAATTTTAAAATTTTCTAATGCACGTTGGGTATGAATGCCGTAATACGCACTAAATGGCACTTCTTTAGCACCCAGTAAATCATGCTCAATCCTTGTTTGCATATCCACTCACCTTGTTTTGCTCTACCTTAGTCTGCTGAACTCAGGTTTTATGTCCTTTGACTTTACATGTCGTCTGACTGTAACTCAGGTGCAATTCCCCTTCGGGGAAATTACACCGTTCAATTTCATTCACTTTTGTTTGATCAAAAGGGTTTTAGACTTTACTGATCCAATTCGGATGGATTAGTACAATTTCTTCTGTGGTGGACCCGCAAATTTCAATGGACCAATTGCGTTCATATCAAGCTCAATAACCGCTGGACCATTCAAATCAATGGCTTCTTTGATTGCAGTTTTAAACTCTTCCGCGCTCGCTACTTTCCAGCTCTTCACACCCATTGAATCACCAAGCAATTTGTAGTCTGGCGTATGCAGTTCGTTATAGTATTGACGACCGCCAAAGTAGTTATTTTGAATGCCACGCATGACGCCATAACCACCATCATTCATAATCATCAGCACCATATCGGTGTTTTCTTGCGCCATCGTCGCAATTTCACCAATACCCAGCATCAAGCCACCATCACCCACTAAGCCCACAACTTTTTTGTCTGGGTTAGCAATCGATGAACCAATGGCATGTGCAAGACCCAAGCCGATTGCACCAGCCAATGAGTGGATGTTTTTGTTCGGTGTTTGTACTGGGAACAAACGGCTGCCCCAAGTACTGCCTGACATGGTGATGTCACGAACAAAAATACCGTCTTCTGGTAATGCTGCACGTAAGTGATCACAAATTAATGCGTATTGATCCATTTGCGTACGTAGTGCATCTACCGCATGTTCACGCGCAGCCTTAACATCTGCATCATATGCAGCATCAATTTTGCTTAGGCCATTCAATGCGCTAATGACACGTGCAAAAGTATCTTTGGTATCTGCACATACAAATTGTGAAATCTTGTAGTTACGTTGCTGTGCAACTGGATTTGCATCAATTTGGATGATGTTTTCAGGGAATTCAACTGAGTAAGTCTTGGTTTCATTACTGCGTAAACGTGAGCCTGCAACAATCAATAAGTCCGCCTCTTTCATCAGTTTTTCAACGGCTGCAGAGTTATGGAATGCACGTAAGCTACGTGGATGATCATCTGCCAATACACCGCGTGCATGCGTAGATGAAACAACTGGAATACCTAAGTCAGCCAGCGCTTTCACTTCTTCTACTGCATTTAAAGTACCGCCGCCAATCCAAATTAGTGGACGCTTCGCCTTTTTCAATGCATCTGCAATCATGTCAATTTCAGCATCATTCGCTTGCGGCAATAGCATAGCTTTTACTGGGCCAAGATTGGCTGGTAAATCAATTTCAGCGGCTTGTACATCAATTGGAATTTCTACACTTACCGGCCCCATAGGAACAGTAGTCGCAACGCGAATCGCTTCACGAATTACACCTACTGCATTGTCTGGGCTGGTAATACGAAAAGCAGCTTTACTCGATGCTTTTAAGAAGGTTAACTGGTCTTTGGTTTCATGAATAAAGCTTGCATCGCGGTCTAAATATTCACGTTCGACTTGACCGGTTAAATGCAGCACTGGGCTGCCAGCATTCATTGCTTCGATCAGTGAACCCACAGCATTACCTGCACCTGCACCTGTACTTGTCAAAGCCACACCTAAACCTTTAAAACGCGCATGCGCATCTGCCATTGTGACAGAACCAGCTTCACCACGCGCGGCTACAAAACGCATCTTTTCACGGCGGCCAACAGCATCGGCAATAGGTAAGTTATGAATAGAAATCACACCATACATACTGTCTACATTATGCTGTTCTAATACTCGAGCGATTGCTTCGCCTACATTTACACGTTCAGTCATTGTTCTTTCCTTAAATTCTTGAATTTTTGATTACTAATTTTTTGAGTCTGCTAGTCCGACCATGGATTGGCTTGCTCGTTTAAACCTAGATAAATACTTTTTTGCTGCATATAAGACAGGATACCGAGACGGCCTTTTTCACGGCCAATTCCACTGTCTTTAAAACCACCAAAAGGTGCGCTGATGGAGAATTTTTTATAGGTGTTAATCCACACCGTACCGACTTCCAGCAAACGGGCAATTTTCCATGCTTTACGGTAGCTTTCTGTCCAAATCCCTGCCGCTAAACCAAAACAGCTATCGTTGGCTTGCTCGAATAAATCTTTTTCATTGTCGTATGGCATAACGACCAACACAGGGCCAAAAATTTCTTCTTGGCAGGTTTGCGCGCTGTTGCTCAAACCCGTGATGATCGTCGGTTTGTAGAAACTGCCTTTGGCAAATTCACCTTCAGTGATCGCTTCACCACCCGTAACAACCGTACCGCCTTCAGCTTTGGCTAATTCCACATACCGATGCACAGATTCCAAATGCTTTTGGTTAATGAGTGAACCCATATGTACATTTGGCTGTTCAGGATGGCCCACGCGTAAACCTTCAGTGATTTCCACTAATCGCTTTAAAAATTCGTCATAAATGGAAGCGTGAATAAACAAACGCGAACCCGCAATACACGCCTGACCTGCTGAACTGAAAATACCGTAAGCAATACCTTTGGCTGCAATTTCAATATCTGCATCTGGCAGTACAATTGTTGGCGATTTTCCGCCTAACTCTAAAGACGTGGTAATCAGCTTTTCAGCAGCAATATGCGCCAAGTGACGGCCAGTAGATGTACCGCCCGTAAAAGAAATTTTGCGTACTAAAGGATGTTGGGCAATAGCATCACCAATCACCGAGCCGCGTCCAACCAACACACTCAAAATGCCTTTTGGTAAGCCTGCTTCTTCAAAGATTTTTGCCAACTCCAAAGCAATTAATGATGTCGCTTCGGCTGGTTTTAAAATCACTGCGTTGCCTGCAGCAATGGCTGGCGCCAATTTTTGCACTTCACTGGCAATTGGCGAATTCCAAGGGGTAATCGCTGCCACTACACCCACAGGCTCATGCACGCTCATGGTCAAAAAGTCAGATGCACGCTGCGTGGTCAATTCTTCATTATATGTTTCGCAAGCTGCGGCATTAAAGCGCGCCGTTGCTGCTGCACTCATCACCAAAGCACGTGTTTCGGCTAAAGGCTTCCCGTTGTCACGAGTTTGCAATTTAGATAATTCATCTGCGCGGGCTTCAATAATATCGGCGACACGGTACAAAATTTTTGCGCGCTCGTGCGGCAAAGAATTGCGCCACGCTGGCTTACGCCAAGCTTGATCAGCCTTTGTAATCGCTTCTTCAACATCGTCCAACGTTGCGGTAGAAATTTCCGCATTGACTGAATTGTCTGCTGGAAAAACACTTTGAATCACGTTGCCGCGGCCTAAACGCCATTCACCTGCAATATAAATTTCTTTAACCATGGCACTCACCAAATTCCTTTTAAATCTGAATCGCATCTACGCTGTTGCGGCATGCACGGATCACGCTCAATGCTGCCAATGTTGATGTTTTGGGATTGCTCTCCAAAGGCACACCAATCATTTCAATACTCATTTGACCAAACCGCCCTTGGGCAATAATGGTATGTTTGTTTTGGTTAATATGTGGATCGACCGTTAGCTCAACCATGGTTTCATCCATGCCGATACCCGCCAATGCAATGGTGGCAGCCACGTTGGCATTGGCTGGAAAATGCAATGCCGCTTCACGCGCAGTACCGGTATAAAAAACGGTGGCTTCAGTCACTTGATCTAAATCAATGAGCTTTTCTGCATAACTGCCACGCCAACTGTTTGGACTTTTGCAGCCTTTATAAGTGACCTTTTCCAATCCACCTTCTTTGGCCGCTGAAATGCCGTCAATTCCTGCAATCGCACCTGCCAGTAAATGAATGTGTGCACCCGAATGTTCAGCGGTATTTTGCAACTCTTCAAAGAAAGCGCTGTCAGCCAAAGTGCCCACAGAGATCAGGCCAATGTTCCAGCCTTTTGCTAAAACTTTCGTGGCATGTTCTTTCACCGCAGCTTGGCCTGCCACTTCAATCACATAGTCGGGCGTGCCATCACAATCGTCGATATCGGAAATGACCTGCACATCTGCGGCAAGCGCGTCCTGTACACTGGCAATACTGCGCTCTGGTACCACCACCCATTTCAATTTAAGGTCTTTGGGCAAATGGCTGCGAACCTCATTGGCCATTGCGCCAAAACCAATCATCATCAGCTGTTTCATATGCCCACCTTATAAATGCTTGTTAAAGCCGCCAGAAACATCGATTGCGGAACCTGTGGTATATGACGCCATTGGCGATGCCAAGAAAACCAAAGCGCGCGCGGGCTCTTCAGGTTTGCCTAATCTCTCCATTGGAATACCTCGTTTTTTAGCGATATTGCCAATCCATTCTTCCCACGTTTGATTTTGATCAGAACGGGCTGCAAAACGGCGTTTCCACTGTGCAGATTCCACCATGCCCAATAGGATTGAGTTGACACGAATACCGTATTGAGAAAATTCATGCGCCAATGAATGGGTTAAATTCAACAATGCTGCACGTGCAGATGAGGTCGCTATCATGTGCGGTTCAGGCTGCAACGCTAGTAATGAATTGACATTGGTAATCGATGCACACTCTGACTGCTGCAATGCCGGAAAAAATGCGCGGATAGGATGCAGCACACTGAAATATTTCAATTCAACTTCTTTCAGCCAATCTTCATCCGCAGTATTTTCGAAGTTTGAAACACGACCTTGGCCTGCGTTATTAATTAAAATATCCACGCCACCAAATTCTTTTTGAACTTGATCTGCAAATTTTTTCACATCAACTTTATCTAAAACGTTGCAAGTTGAGGTAAAGACTTTAGCATTTGGGTACCGTGATAAAACCTGTTCTTTTGACTCATTCAAACGCTGTTCGTCACGACTACACCAAGCAACTTGTGCGCCTTCGGCTACCAAAAGCTCAACCGTTGCCAAGCCAATACCAGACGAGCCACCGGTGACTACTGCTTTTTTGCCTTCTAATTGGAAGCTCATTTTCCTATCTCACATCCGTGCGTCATGTAGCGACAATAAAATTTGGTTAAATTGCGCTGCTTGATCCAAATAACTCAAGTGGCCTGCAGCGGCAATTTCGTAGCATGGATTCAACTGAAACTGATCCGCCAATGCTTGAATATCCTGTGGAGGCGTTATGCCATCCGCCATGCCTTTAATCACATGAATATTGTACTGTTCTGGGTTTAAATAACTTTGAATCGCGTCATAGGCCAAAAGATACGATGCATCAGTAAAGCCTTCTAATTGAATGTTTTGCATCACTGTTTCAATCAGCGCTAATGCCTCTGCTGAAGCATTAGCAACCAAATGCGGCCCACGTGATTGCGCCATGCCTGATGCGCCTAAGGTCTGCAGCATTTTTGGACGCTTTTCAAAGACATCCTGCTGCTTTTGTGCATCACTACCTTTATAACCCTGCGCTGCATTGGCAAGGACCACTGCATCTACCATGTCTGGATAGCGTGCATTAAAGGCTGCTGCCTGCATTGCACCTAAAGAATGACCGACCAAAATCATTTTGTTTTGATCCGGAGCTGATCCTAAGTTCAGGCCTAATGCAGTCAACATGCCTTTTAAACGCTGTGCATAATCTTCTGCATTCGGCTGTTCTGCAGCTAAAGGATCTGACTGGCCATAACCCGGTGCATCCCATGCAATCACATGAAAATGATGACTCAAATCTTGCAACTGCTTGACCCATGAACCTGAACCCGAACTGATGCCATGCAGCAAGATCAGAACTTTGCCTGCGCCTGCCTCACGGTAAGATTGCTGTACACCGTCAAACTGAACGGTTTTTAATTCAAACTGTGCCAATTGCTCAACTAAAGTCATCTCTTTTCTTCCTAAAATTAACGCTTGATTTGAGACAGAGGGTGTTCAGGCGGATAGTTCGGAATCGTCGGCTTGCCAGTACCTAGCATTACGCACATTAGGGCATCTTCACTTCCTGGGTTAAATAAGCCGCGGTAAATCCCCGGTGGAATTGAAATCAAGTCACGTTCTTTTAAGCGGGTTGAAAACTTCTCGCCTTCATGTTCGATAAAAAGATCAATTTCACCACGCAGCATAAAGAACACTTCTTCTACATCGTGATGAATATGCAACGGACCTTCGCACTGCGGTGGCAAGACCATAGTTGAAAAGGTAAAGTTTTCTGCAGGCACCGTATTTCCATCATTTGCTACACCTGTTGCACCTGTCCCCATATAACGCATTTGCGCACGACGGTATTTCGGGTCGTAATCTGCTTGAAATTTGAGTGCATCATAATCGTATTGACGCGTTTCAAAGCGAGCGATGCGTCCGCCAATCCATTCTTCTAATGTTTGACCTTCAGGCTGTTTCCAAGATTCAAATTGCTGTACAGACATGATTCTCTCCTTATTTCAGCTCACTGCGATTTCATAAAAGTGGAGCTGGATCTGATCTAAATTGTTCTTACCGTCAGCACCAGTTGCTTTAAGCGTCATGACGGTCATGTATATCGGTTAAATAAAAGTAAGGGCTGATTTCTTGGCTTTAACTTTGGCTCAAGCCTTAATAACGTTTCAGCAATGGCGCGAGGAAGAAGGAACCGATCACGGCGACTGCTGCCAAGAAGGTAATGCCAATATTGAAACTACCGGTTTGCATTACGATCGCACCAATTAATACCGGTGCCGCTGCACTGGCAAAGTTACCAAGACCATTGAAAATACCGCCTGCTGTTGCGCCTACGTCTGCTGTAGTAATACGTGCTAACAGTGCAAATACTGCTGCTACACCGAAGCCCCATGCCATAGCACTTAGAGACATCGCTAGAATCACCATCACAGGATCAGTTGCAATCACCATGGCATACATGAATATCCCTGCAATCAGTAAGCCACCGCTCACTTGAATCGCACGTTTGCCCATTTTGTCCGAAAGGAATGCACCAGCGACTTCACCCACTAACATCGCAATGAATGGAAGACTTGAGTAGGCACCGAATTCTTTTAAGTTAAAGCCTTTGTCTTGAATTAAGTAAGAAGGCACCCAGCTGTTTAAACCCCAGAGGTAAGTCATCAATGCAATGTTAAAGATGCACAGTAACCAGAATGAACCGTTGCTTAGCAAAGTTTTGGTATGCGCCACATGGGTACGGAAATTTACGCGTTTACCAACACCTTCCAAATCCACTGTGCGTTTCAACTGTAAGTTACCTAGGCCATACACAATCAGTATCAATACAATGAAGGTCAATGCCCCCATAACAAAGAACGTGGTGTGCCAGTCATAGTGCGCCAAAACAAATGCAGTAATCGGAAAGCCTAGGAATGCGCCAATTGGAGTTCCGAGGAGGAACATTGTCGAAGCACGCGCTTGCTGACGGTCGGTATAGGTTTGTTTCACAATGGTATAAGCCAAAGCAAACAATGGGCCTTCAGCTAAACCGAGCAGAACGCGCAGCGTCATCATCGTAGAATAATCTGTGGTGAAACCCATCAAAAACATCAATAGGCCCCAAGACGTCACACTCCAAAACAGCATTTTTTTAGGACAAAAAATATCGCCTAAAAAGCTCAGAAACATTGACGAAAAACCGTAAGCTAGCAAAAAGCTTGTCATCAGCCAGCCTAGTTTTGCCTTGTCCTGTGCAATGCCCATCGCATCTTGAAACGTTGCATCTGAAAACAAGACAGCAATACTAATTTTGTCAAAGAAAGCCAGTACCACGCAGATCATTAAAATGATCGCTGGGGTCCAATGCTTTAATCCTGTTTTTGCATCATTATCCATGGGTAAATCCTTTCATTCATGGGCTAATATTTTTTAAACGCTTATTTCAATTTCATTAAATTAAAGTCTGGATCTTGCAATTGAGCTGGATCCAATTCGCGCTGGCTGGCCATCCATCGTTTTGCCAGTTTGATTAATTTTGAATCATTCACTGCGATCATATTCAGCAGCTGTTGATTTGGATCTAAATAGAAAAAACTAATTTGCGTTTCTGTAGTTTTACGAATCACCACCTGATGAGTTTTTTCAGGCTGATAAGTCCCTAAAATCTGAATGTTGCATTGATACTGATCTGACCATAACCACGGAATATCCTGATAGGCTGTCATCTCACCCAACATTGATTTTGCTGCAGAAATAGCCTAATTTTGCGCATTCGCCCAAGACTGAATGCAGTAACCGAGTGATGGATGAATCGCCACATCACCTGCAGCATAGATATCTACATCTGAGGTTTGTCCATATTCATTTACCACAATGCCGTCTTTAACTTCGAGTTCAGCTAAAGTAGCCAATTCTTTTGCAATTTCTGCACCTGCGCCGACCACCACACAATCAAACTGTTTTAATTTAATGTCTGCATCAAATACTTCAACATGATGATCTGCAGTTTCAATCAAATGCAATTTGGTCGCATTTAAATGAATCGCTGTACCATTGCTTTCATGCAAGTGCTTGAGAAAATCAGAGACTTCTGGGCTGACACTGCGTGCGCAAAGGCGTGAACCGTATTCAAAAATTTCGACCTGCTTGCCCTGCTTACGCGCAGTCGCAGCAATTTCTAGACCAATCCAGCCACCGCCAATCACGGCAATATGTTCTGCAGCTTTAAATTTTTCTGTCAGCTTTTGGCAGTCTTGAATATCACGCATGGTGTATACATTCTGCATGCTCGACCAAGCTGAAACAGGAATACGCGCTCGGCTTCCTGTCGCAATCAGCAATTTGTCATAAGGCAAAACTTTGCCGCTTTCCAAATGCACGGTTTTATCCGCTTTATCTAGTTTGACCGCATGATCTGGCTTGTGCCAAGTCACTGAAAAATCATTCACCTGCTCCTGAGAAAACAGATTCAAGCTTTCTACTTCTGCTTCTTGTGACAGCACTTGCTTTGACAATGGTGGACGTTCATAGAACACCTGCTCTTCATTTGAAACTACGTGAATTTCACCGTCAAAGCCTTGACCACGTAAAGTATGTACTGCCCATCCTGCAGCTTGGCCTGCACCGACAATCACTATTCTGTTCATGCTGATCTCCTTATCACCATTTACCTTAGGCAGGCTTTACTTGACGACGGGTTTCATGGTCCAAACCACCTTCAATTGCCCATTCGGTAAATAATTCCAAGCTGTGCTCTTCTACACGCGGCTGCCATGCTTCAGTTAGGTAATCATCATTGGTATAGTACTCAAAAGCACCGCCCAATGGTGAGTTCACATACCAAAAGTAAGCCGATGATATTGGGTGACGACCCGGACCAATAAAGGTTGACCAGTCTTGACGATTCATACTTAAACCGCCGCCAATGACTTCATGAATATCACGGACCACAAATGCGACATGGTTCAAGCCCGCTGGTTTATTCGGCACGGACAATAAGAACAAATCATGATGGAAACCTTCGCCGCGGCAGCGTAAGAATGCACCGCGCTTACGGTAAGCATCGGATAAATGGAAGCCAACTTTCTCAATATAAAATGCTTGTGTCGTTTCCAAATCTGGTGTGAAAAACACTACGTGGCCAATGGCTACCGGTTCTGCTTTTTCATACACAGGACTAGCTGCATTCACACGCTGTATATTGCCAAATTGGTTAATGCCTTCTGTTTTTGCTTCTGGCAATGCATGCGTTATGCTTTTTTCAAACACAATGGTCATGCCGTTAGGATCGCGGCACTGCACATGCGATGCTGAACTTGCAAAACCCGGCTCATTGGCTAAATTTGCTTTTAAACTGTCAAAATCTTGATCATTTTCAACACCCCATGTTACTTCACGTAGTGTTGAACCGGCTTCAATGGCTGGCGGTAAACGTGCATCAGAGGTATCAAAAAGATACAGTTTGCTGCCATTTTGCGTTTGATATAAATCTGTACCATCAATATCTGTTGCCACCGACTTTAAGCCAAAATCAGCTAAAAATGTCTTTGCCTCTTGGCGGTTTTCGACACCAAATTTAAGGACTTCAATTCCTGTAATCATGTCTTGCTCCTTAATTAAATACGAAACCGCCATTCACAGGAATATTCTGTCCGGTCACAAAAGATGATAAATCTGAAAGCAGATAAATCGCTGTGCCGTTCACATCCTGCGGAAGTTGTTGACGCTGTATTGCTCTTCCATTCACATACAAATCATGGCGTGATTGCGGGACATATTCTGTGGCTTCGACCAGTGTTAAACCTGGGCTGATGGTATTCACACAGATATTATCTGCGCCTAACTCACTTGCCATTGAACGGGTCATCGAAATAATGGCGCCTTTACTTGCAACATAAGCCATCAGCTTTGGTGCGCCCCACAGCGCTGTATCGGAAGCAATATTGATAATTTTACCCTGCCCTGACGCTTTTAAATGTGGTACGCAAGCTTGAGAAACCAACCAAGTGCCTTTAACATTGACAGTCATCACACGGTCCCAAAGCGCTTCGTCATAGCTCATCATATCTACACCGCCCACCCCGGTCGCCAAAGCAGCACAGTTGATCAAGCCATCCAATCCACCTAAAACACCTACGGCAATTTGTACGGCATTTTGAATCGAATTTTTATCGCTCAAATCAATCATGACAGATGAGACTTTTAAGCCATTTTTCGCCAAGCTTTGCGCTTCATCATGCACTTGATCTGCCAAGATATCAGCCATCACTACCGCAGCGCCTGCTTCAGCAGCCGCTTGGGCGAAATCAAGTCCTAGGCCGCGCGCAGCTCCGGTGACCAAGATGCGCTTGCCGGCTAAAATCTGCACATTAGCCATTTGACGCTTCCTTCATTTCAATGCGATTTTCATCTTTCACTTCACGGAGCGCTAAGATTTTTTTGATTTGCTTTTCCGCCTCTTTTTTCATGAGGCGGCGTAAGCGCGATAAGCCCACATCATGCTGATAAAGGAATTCGTGTTGACGCGCATTGGGCGCCATGTTTTCTAAGATAATGCGGTCTTGTTCCAGTACATCCCAGTGCAATTGCTCAAGATGGTTACGGTACAAGAAACGCCAAACATTACGTTGCCAACCTGACACTTTACGGCAGCGCCAGAAGAATACGCGAGTGTTGTCGGCATCAATCGGGGTAGCAAAACCGACAATCCAAAACTCACCACCCGGACCAAAAGACTTACGGTAAGGAATCGATAAACGTAACCATGCCGCCCCCGTTTGACCATATTCAACCCAGTCAAAGTTCACACCAGTTTGACCTTCTTTTTCAAAGACGAAACCATCTTGGGTTGCGCGGTGCTTCATTTCAGCTGTACGTTCACCTTCCGCCATCGAGTGCGATGTACAATGCAGGTATGTGCCGTGCATCGGGTCCATCACGTTATCAATGGCATATTGATGATTCACTTTCCAATCTGCCATACATAGGAATGAGCTCCACTCATCACTTGACAGCTGATCGGGTAAGTTAAGTTCTGCAGGCGCTTCACTAGCATCAAGACCAAACCAAATGAAGATCGCATCATTCATTTCTTTGACTTGATATGATTTTACACAGTCGCTGCCTTTGAGCGGGCAATCATTTACTGCTGGCACATCTTCCACCACGCCGTCATGACGTACTTCTACACCGTGATACCAACAAGCAACGCGGTTACCCAAATTCCAGCCAAGCGATAAACGTGCGCCTCGGTGCGGACAGCGGTCTTCTAGTGCATGTACAGCGCCTAGCTCATCGCGCCATACCACAATATTTTCGCCTAAACGGGTAATCCCAACAGGATTTGAACCTACTTCCCAGCTTGCCAAGACTGGATACCATTGATCACGCAGACCAAGATCCAAATATTGTTCTAAATTAATTTCTGCAGTCATGATGAAATCCTTTTCTTAATAGCCTAGACGCTGCATTTCTTTCGAGAAGCTCTCAGTGGTCCAAACCTCTCCTGCTACTGTTCTAAACCCTTGCTGATTCAGTGCATCGGTTAATGCATCCAGTTCTGTCACATCGTTATTGAAGGCTTGAATTAAATGCTGCACAAAATCCAATTCATATTGGCTCGGCGCGCGGCTGCGGTTTTGCCAAACCAAATGTTCAACCTGACCCGGAATTTGAATATTGTTAATGCCTGCGTCATTCGAAGGCGTTGCGTTAATCCATTTAGCTAGCTTTTCGTTAAATGCTTTCATGTGAATATTTCCTTTTCTTCCTTCAGCCTTAGAGTTGAATTTGAACTTCACCGTTTTCAACGCGTACTGGGTAAGTACATAAATCTCTGCAACCAGGGCCACTTTCCAAAGCCCCTGTTTCCAAGTTGAAAATCGCTTCATGCAGCGGGCATTCAACTGTCAGTCCTTCAATGAAGCCTTCTGTCAGTAACGCAAATGCATGCGGGCAGACGTTTTCAACCGCGAAATAATTTTCTTCGATAAGAAAGACACCGATCTTTTTGTCTTCGACTTCAACCGCTTTTGGCTCTTCATCAGCGACTTCATTCACTTTGCAAACAGATATCCAGTTCATATGCTCATCTTCCATGTTTTATATGCAAAACAATATTTAATATTTGAAACATTATGAATAGAATAATGCGTGAGCAATTTAATTGTCAATTTTTATAAATTTATATATTTCATCAAGATAGTTAAAAAACACATTTTGCAATGTTTTATTTACAAATAAATGTTTTATATATAAACATTGCGATCTCATTTTTAGGCCGCTAAAATAGCCCCAATAGGTTATTTATTTTTATATAAACTTGATCAAAGATGAGCTTGGCAAATGAATTCAATTAATAACGATGCCTCTTTAGAGAAAGAAACTGAATCTTCCAATGACGAGCGCTATTTAGTCCCAGGCTTAATTCGTGGCTTGGCCATTTTAAAATTATTCGATCAACATCATCAGGAAATGACCATTTCTGAAATCGCGGAAAAAATAGATGTAAACCGTTCCAGCGCTTTTCGTTTAATTCACACCTTAGAGCACTGCGGCTACCTGCGAAAAATGTCGCAAAAAACCTATGCGCTCAACAGCAATGTGATGGAACTGGGCTTTAACAGCTTATCTAAATCATCACTGACCGATTTGGCTGCGCCGATCATGCGCGAACTGCGTGACCGAATTAAAATTGCGGTGCATTTATCGGTTTTAGAAGGCACAGATATTGTTTTCGTCAGCAATGTTCAGTCCAATGGTCCATTTACCAGTACCGTGCATATCGGCACACGCTGGCCTGCACATGCAACGGTGATTGGTCAATTGATTTTGTCGCAACTTTCGGAAGCTGAAGTCATCAAGCGTTATGAAAATATTCAAGATTGGAAAATATTTTCGGAACGTACACCGCGTAATATTGAGGCTTTATTAGAACGACTACGTGAAGTACGCAATCAGCCATTTATGGTGAGCTGGGGACATTTCAATACAGATATGGCCGCTTGTGCTGCGCCTATATATAGTCAGGCAAGTGGGAAAATGAGCGCTATTTTGTCGGTCAGTTGCCCTTTGAGCACCTATACAGAAGCTCAATTCCGTGGAGAAGTTGCCAATACCGTCATAGAATGTGCCGATAAAATTTCAAAATTCATTTACGTCTAAATAGATGGAATCACTTTAAACATCTCGAAATCAAGCATTTTGAGATGTTTTTAAATGACGCTCAGTAGCTCAACATTTAGATAAAATTCATCAATCAATGGTGACTTTATATTGTTGTATTGCCGATACAGTCTACAGTTTCTGTCTTAAGTTTCCACGCGATAAAAATGATTTTGCATAAAGACGCCAAACATAGAAGCAAATAATTGCCGATCTTGTTCAGCTTGAAAGATGCCCCCGAAATAGTCCCGATCTGTGGTTAAAATTAAATCTAAGAATGTTGCCTGCTTGGGAACGGCACCCTTTCTTTGGCAATATGCAAAATATGCACTGACATCTTCAAATAAAATCCACCACTCATGTGGACTTCCAATCTGAACGCCACCTAATGAATGCTCTAGATCAAACATCGCATTAAGCAGATATTGAAAATTTTGCTTTGAACTTTGAAATTGAAATCTCGGATAATCTGTTGTTAGATTTAAATCGATCAAATGTAAATGGACGCTCCGAGCACGCTCTAATCTACTTTTAACTTTTAAATATTGTTGATAACGACGTCGATCTTTTGCTGTGACCAAAGTTAAGCGAGACAAATCCATATTGTCGTGTAAATCACTGAGTTTTACTTCACACGCAATTGCATTTTTAGCAGTACGCTGCGCAGCTTGAAATCGGTTCTCACCGGCTGTTTTAGTCAGTGCTAGTATCGCGTCGATAATATGGGCTTGAAAACCCATAGCACGAAGCTCATCCGTCGTTGTCGCAGTATCTTCTAAAATGTCATGTAATACAGCGACGATTTTAGCATCGGGATGTTGCACATTTTGCATCACACGAAGTGGATGCTGAATATAAGCTTGACCCGCTTTATCGACTTGTTCGAAATGGCGTTCAGTCGCCAATGAAATCGCGTTTTCTAAAGTTGAAATAAAGAATCTCCCCTTCGTGGTCTTTTTTATTTTTCTCCATCATATTAACCAATGAATACATCTATTTATAGCTCTAAGTACGCCCCTAACGACACAGATTGACTCGTAAAATACATATCTACCGTGAATTATCGTGAGCTAGATCTTTTGCAAATAGTTCTATGCCATTCGCGCCAACATTTCCAAAGTAATTTTTTTCACCTCTTCTTTACTTTGCTGAATATGGCTGCGCATTTTCTCTAATGCCGCTGTCACATTATGCCCAAGGATCAATTGTAAAATCTGTTGATGCTCTGCATAAGTGGCTTCAATTCGATAATCTTTAGAAAAATCTAAACGGCGAATAATACGGATTTTTTCACTGACGTCTCGATGCACCTTTGCCATTTCACTATTACCGATTGCTTCAAGCAATTGGCAGTGAAATGCTTCATCTTGCATCGATAAAGTTTTTAAATCATGCAAAAACTGCTCAGGCGGAATACACCACACATTTACTAAGTCCTGTAAAGCCTGTTTGAGCTGCTCTGATTCCATTTTACAGAGCTGCTCAATGGCATAGCATTCCAGCAAAATCCGTAAATCGTACAGTTCTTCGTAGGCTTTAAAATTGAGTGGCTTCACTTCCCAACCGCTGCGAAAATGCACCCTTACATAACCATCTTGCTGTAAACGGTATAAAGCCTGCCGTACGGGTGTACGGCTGACTTCATACAATTCTGCAATTTCAGATTCGGTAAAACGTGCACCAGGTTTGAGCTGAAAATCAAAGATATCGTTTTTTATTTTTTGGAAAACCAGCTCAGACAAGTTGTCTGAGCTTTTCCCAACAATAGCTGAGCTCATGTTTATTCCATATAAACTAGCGGTTCACCGCTATGTACCGTTTGTCCTGCACGGCAAATAATCGCTTTCACGATACCATCATCATCGGCATAGACTGGAAGCTCCATTTTCATCGCTTCAATAATGGCTACAGTCTCACCTTTCTTCACAGACTGTCCAGCTTCGACAAAAATTTTCCAAATGTTGCCGGTCATCGATGCATTTAAAGCTGCATACTGGCTATAGTCGGTATCATCTTGCAGGATTTCCATTTCCGCAGGTGCATCAAACTCATCTTTCCAGCGTTCAACTTCAGTTGTAAATGCCTGCTGCTGCTGTGCTTTAAATTCGGCAATACTGTCCTTCTCTGTTTCCAAAAAGGCTTGATAGGCTGCAAAATCAAATTCAGTTTCTTCAATTTTGATTTCCGCCACACCATTGGCAAAGTCGGCACGGAATTGATCCAGTTCAGCTTCGGTTACTTCATAATATTTAATTTGATCAAAGAAGCGTAAGAACCATTGCTGATCGCCAAACTGTTTGTTCTTTTTAAACTTATTCCAAATAGGCAGTGTACGGCCAATCAACTGATAACCGCCCGGTGAGTCCATGCCATAGATACACATGTACATACCGCCAATACCCACTGTGCCTTCTGCAGTAAAAGTACGTGCAGGGTTATATTTCGAGCTGAGCAAACGATGACGTGGATCAATTGGCACTGCACAAGGTGCAGTTAAATACACATCGCCCAAACCTAAAATTAAGTAATTTGCATCAAAAAGAATGTCTTTGACTTGCTCACGACTGTCTAAGCCATTAATGCGCTGAATGAAATCGACGTTATTTGGCAACCAAGGCGCTTTGGCACAGACACTTTCTTGATAACGTTCCACAGCACCTAAAGTGGCCGAGTCCTCAAATGCCATCGGCAAGTGAATAATACGGGATGGAATCTTGATTTGGCTCAAATCTCCCATCTCATTTTCGAGTCCTAATAAGAACTGGATTAAATTCGCTTGGCTGAAACGCAATCCATCATATTTAATTTGCAGTGAACGTACACCTGGTGAAAGCTCTAAGATTCCATCAATATTCGCTTCACGAATGAGCTGCATCAGTCTATAAACACGTAAGCGCAATGCAAGATCGAGGACATTTTCGCCATATTCCAACAAGATATAACTGTCACCTGCCTGACGATAGACCGCTTTTGGCGCATGTGCATCCGCTTCACGCACAGCCAATATCCCTTCAGGCTTGCATTCAAAATTGACCAACGCTGACTTTTCAGGTGCTTGAGCAAAGTTTTGGATATCGGCAATTTGCTGAACTTCCAATGCATTGGCTTGTTCAACACTCATCGGATAGAAACTAATACTGTCATCTGCCTTAAGTTGACCAATTTTCCAAAGTTCAGCTTTGGCAATCGTCACTGGGCAAACAAAGCCACCGAGGCTTGGGCCATCTTTAGCCAAAATCACAGGGAAATCACCGGTGAAGTTAATCGCCCCAATAGCATATTCACAGTCATGCACATTGGATGGATGCAAACCTGCTTCACCACCATTTTCACGTGCCCAGCTTGGGGTTGGGCCTGTTAAGCGAATGCCTAAACGGTTTGAGTTAAAGTGTACATTCCATGTTGAAGCAAAAAATTCTTCAATATATTCAGGTTTAAAGAAATCTGGTGCGCCATGCGGGCCATAGAGCACACCAATTTTCCATTCTTTGCCATAGCTTGGAATACGGTCTGCAGCTAAAGCTTGCGGTGCTGCTGTTGCAATTTCCAATCCATCTAAAGGCAAGCTTGGATTGACCATTTTAATCATGTCACCTGCACGCAGCACTCGCCCTGCATGACCGCCAAAATTACCCAATGCAAAGGTTGAGCGGCTGCCTAGATATTCAGGTACATTTAGCCCGTTACGGATCGCAAGATAAGTACGGCAACCCGACTCAACTTGTCCAAGTACTAATGTTTGCCCTGCTTTGATGCTGATCGGTTGCCAAAAATCGACATTCACACCATCTAGAGTCGCGCTACATGGCGCACCTGCAAGGGCTACAATGTTGTCTGCATGAAATTTTAGACTCGGCCCTTGTAAGGTAAACTCAAAGCCTGCTGCCGATTTTGGATTACCGACAATTTGATTGGCCAACTGAAATGCATAATCATCCATCGGGCCTGATGGCGGTACACCAATATCCCAATAGCCCACACGCCCCGGATAGTCTTGAATCGAACTTTGCGTGCCCGGTTGCAGCACTTCAATTACATTTGGCACGTATTTAAAATCATCCAGTAGACGTGTCCAGATTTGCATATTTTCAAAGCGTGCATCTGAAACTACGGTATGTGCATAGTCTAAGTTGGTACTGATGCCATTCAGGCGGGTTTCAGCCAAGGCTGTTTTTAGCTTAGCAATCGCACTGTCTCGGTCTGCTGCATGCACAATAATTTTGGCAATCATCGGGTCAAAATATTGTGAAATTTCTGTGCCTGTTGACACCCAAGTATCCACACGAATATCTTCAGGGAAATATACATCCGTGAGTACACCCGGACTTGGCTGGAAGTTTTTCACTGGGTCTTCCGCATAGATTCGCACTTCAATGGCAGCGCCATTGGGCTGAATATTGCTGAGTTTGTCCCAATCTAAAGCATCACCTGCCGCCACTTTCAGCATGCATTCAATCAGATCTAAACCCGTCACCATTTCCGTTACAGGGTGTTCAACCTGCAAACGGGTATTCACTTCAAGGAAATACACTTCATCACGGGCAGCATCATAGATAAACTCAACTGTGCCTGCGCTGCGGTATTTCACCAATTGACCAAGCTCTACAGCAGCACGGTGCAATTTTTGACGTGTTGCTTCTGGTAAGTGCGGTGCAGGTGTTTCCTCCACCACTTTTTGGTTACGACGCTGCAAGGAACAGTCACGCTCACCAAAAGCAGCGACTTGACCTAAACCATCACCAAAAATTTGTACTTCGACATGACGAGCTTTATCGACAAAACGTTCGAGAAACACGCCCGCATCTTTAAAGAACTGCTCGCCTAGACGCTTTACACTTTCATACGCATCTTTTAATGATTGTTCATCATCACAGCGGGTTAAACCAATACCGCCACCGCCAGCGGTGCTTTTCAACATGATTGGATAACCAATCTCTGCAGCAGATGCGAGCGCTTCATCCAAACTGCCTAATAATCCTGTGCCCGGTGTCATCGGCACATTGGCTGCCGCAGCCAATTCACGTGCACGATGCTTCAAACCAAACTCTAAAATTTGTTCAGCCGTTGGCCCCATAAAGGCAATGTTATTTTCTTCACATGCACGGGCAAAGTCGGCACTCTCAGATAGAAAACCATAACCGGGAAATATTGCTTCAGCGCCAGTTTGTTTAGCTGCTTGAATCAATTTTTCAATACTTAAATAAGTCTCTGCAGGTTTGATGCCCTCAAGTGAAACCGCCACATCTGCATCTAAAACATGTTGTGCATAACGGTCTGTCTCTGAATATACGGCAACCGACTGAACACCGAGTTTCTTTAATGTACGAATCGCACGAACAGCAATTTCACCACGGTTTGCAATTAAAACTGTTTTAAACATGATTATTTCCCCGATTTTTTTAATTTGATTTTGCTGTTGTTGCTTGCAGTGATTGGATATAGGCGCGCCAGCCGCCAAATTCACTGATATTTTTTGCACCGTTTAGGCCATAAGGTTCACAAATAAAGCCTTTCACCCAACGTCCATCGGCAAGCTCGATATTGCCCATACCCAGTGGTGTTGGAATTTCGGCGACAAATTCACCAAAGCGTGCTTTTGGAATATCCCAAAGCTCGACAATAATTTTTTGACCCGCTTCCTGACGCGCTAAACCTGGTTTCGGCGGTACAGTGCTTGGCAATGCATAGAGGGCGTAATCAGCAGAAGTGGTTGTGGTTTCGACATGCACGGCTTGGCGTGTTGTCAGTTGGAAATTGAGTGGCATGCCTGTGAGATGTGCGCCTACGACTGCAACTCGAAAATGTTGCGCGGATGGTGCAGACATGACTGAATTTGCTTCAGGCAATGTTTTAGCTACTGCACCGAGTGGTAATTTCAAATGCTTTTGCCATTTTTCGGCAAAATCTGCTAAAGCCGTATCGTGCCAAGCCGGTGCAATGAATGTGATTCCAAAAGGCAGCCCGTCGGCACGAAAGCCTGCAGGTACAGCGATGGCACTCAGGTCTGCTAAATTGGTAAAGTTGGTATAGGTGCCAAAGTGGCTATTATTTTCAATTGGCGATTCAGCCATTTCTGCAAGTGTGTGTATGGTTGGCGAGCTTGGCACCACTAAGGCATCAAATTGCGCTAAGGTTTGCTGAATGTCTCGAGCCAATTCTTGCTTTAAATATTCGGCGTTATAAGCATCCACCGCAGTGTACTGCTGGCCTTTTTGAATAATTTCCAAAACTGTTGGATCAAAGTCTTGTACCGATGTTTCTAATAAATCTGCAACTGCAGCAGTACGCTCTGCGACCCATGACCCTTGGTAAAGTTGGCTCGCCAATTGACTAAAAGCACTGAAATCAATTTCTGTTAGTTCTGCGCCTAAGTTTTTTAATTCAGTCAGTGCTTGCTGGAATGCATCCGCCGATTGAGCATCACCAAAAAATTCTAATTGTTTTGGAATGGCTAAATTTAATTGTGCGCTGAACTTTGCAGGCGCTGTAGCAGGATTCACACGTGAATAACTGTCGGTTACATCAAAACCTTCCATAACTTCTGCCACTGCAGTTGCATCAACGACAGTTAAAGCAAAAATTGAAATGCAATCTAAGCTTTTACACGCAGGCAGTAAGCCAGTATTTGAAAAGCGACCTTTGGTCGGCTTTAAGCCAACAATATTATTAAATGCTGCGGGTATACGCCCTGAGCCTGCTGTATCTGTACCGAGCGCAATCGGGACTAAACCACGCGCCACCACACTGCCTGAACCTGAACTTGAACCACCGCTTACATAGTCAGGATTAAAAGTATTTGCCACTGTACCAAATGGTGAACGTGTACCGACCAATCCTGTGGCAAATTGATCTAAATTGGTTTTGCCAACAATGATGGCACCTGCTTGTTTTAATCGTTGCACCACAAAGGCATCTTCAGTTTTTATGTCCGTAAATAACTTAAATGCAGCGGTAGATGCAAAACCTACCACATCTATATTGTCTTTCACTGCAATAGGCACACCAAATAAAGGTAAGGCCGCAGAATTTTCAATTTGTTTTAAAGCGTCAATCTGTGCAGTTAATTGTTCTATCGATGCAATGGATATCCATGCTGGGTCTGCATGGTCAAATTGCTCAACCATGGCATATAAGTCTTCGAGTTGAATTATGTTATTCGCGTAGCCCGCTTTCCATTCCGCTAAGGTCCAGCCTAAAGTTTTTATTGAGTTCATTGATGTGCTCATTCTTGTATCCAAGTTTGAATACTGTGTTGCACACATCATGCCAACTCTAATTATTATTTATTTTTCAATATCTTAATATATTTTATCAATCATTTGCCTATTTTATTTAGCCAGTACAAAAGGATAAATGTTCTATTAAGTTTCCCATCTCCACTATTTTGGTGCATGACTTTTATAATCGTGTTTTCAATAGATTCTTTTCATTTAGATGCAGTATAAATATAGTGAACTTTGGCTTTGTTGCACAAACCTATCGTTAAGGGCTTATTCCACAATATAATTTTCAAATGAATAAGCCCACACTTAAAATTTACTGTACTCTCAATTGGTCTACATACAACCGCGCACTTATTAATCGTGGAAAATATTGCCATTTGGTTTGATTCAAAAACTCAGTGGTATGCACAAGCAAAGGGCAAACAAGGTCGAAATCAAACTTATTCTGATATAGCAATCCAATGTTGCCTAATGATTAAATCCCTATTTCGACTCTCTTTACGCATGGTTACAGGTTTTGTTCAAAGCCTGATTAAGCTTTGGGGATTAGATTGGACAGCTCCGGATTACTCCACCCTTTGTCGTAGACAAAAGCATATTGATATTGCGATTAGCTATCAAAAAAGTAGTGATGGGCTACATCTACTCGTAGACTCCACTGGCTTGAGATTTCTAGGTGAAGGTGAATGGAAACGTAAGAAACATGGACCTGAATATCGTCGTCAATGGCGCAAGCTACATATTGCTATAGATGCTGAAACCCTTCAAATACGTGCAGTACAGCTTACTACAAATAATGTGAGCGATTCGCAAGTACTCGATGATTTACTTTCTCAAATTCCCTTGGATGAACGAATTGATTCGGTCTATACTGATGGCGCATATGACACAAAGCTCTGCCGACAAGTCATTTCAGATCGAGATGCACATGCGGTGATTCCACCTAGAAAAAATGCGAAGCCATGGAAAGATAAAAAGACCAGCTCGCTAGAGAGAAATGAATTACTTCGTACTGTTAAACATCTAGGTAGGACGCTATGGAAAAAATGGGCAGGCTACCATCGTCGAAGTTTGGTTGAAACCAAGATGCATTGCATCAAATTATTGGGCGATAAATTAACAGCAAGGAGTTTTCCTAGTCAGGTGAATGAGATTCATGCACGTGTAGCAGTTTTGAACAAATTCACAGAATTAGGTCACCCTCATACCCAAGTTGTCACTTAAATTTGAGTTACTTAGAGAAACTCTATCTTTAAAGCCTTTATGCAACAAAGCCGGTAGTGGACAACTCTAGAGGTAATAAAGTAATAAGTTATTTTAAGTAATTGAATTAAAT
Organism: Acinetobacter sp. YH12045; assembly: GCF_013419925.1. Taxonomy (NCBI): domain Bacteria; kingdom Pseudomonadati; phylum Pseudomonadota; class Gammaproteobacteria; order Moraxellales; family Moraxellaceae; genus Acinetobacter; species Acinetobacter sp. YH12045. Next base: position 123,844 of record NZ_VOZE01000002.1, read on the forward strand.
GATAAAAATACATTACATTTAAAGGTAATTTTTGAGGTAATATTTTATAAGATATTGATTTTATTAAAGTTAAATATTTATAAATATCACCTTTTTTCACAGTAATAAATTACTTAAATATTACCTCTAAATTACTTTTTAAAAATGATATAAGTTATTGTATTAAATAGGATTATAGAAAAATATTACTTTATTACTTCAAAAAAACGCTAGTCCCCAAATATTTTTTATTTTCCATAAATAGGGGGTTTTATATGTTTTTCACTTTGCTCTTATTATTTTCATGGGAGTGATATGGGAATTTCTTCCCTCAAAAACCAATTAAAATACACCCACAAATAAATTCAAGTTATTGATAAATAACAATAAAATGGTGCGCTCAGCGGGACTCGAACCCACGCCACAGGCTTCGGAGACCTGTACTCTATCCAGTTGAGCTATGAGCGCTTATTTTGGATTGCGCACATCATAACAAAAAAAACTGTAAGGTAAAGCAACTATATAGATGTTAGGTATTTTTCTGCTTAAGCTTTATACAACGTTCTATTTTTAAAATGCAGAATTCCATACGATTTACTTGGTTTATTTGCCCCGATATCGCACAATACTCACACTATTTATAGAGTGAATTATTTATGACTGATGCACTAACGTTAAAGCAGCTGTCAAAAACCTATAAAAATGGGTTTCAGGCGCTTAAAGGTATTGATTTAACAGTACCCGAAGGTGAATTTTATGCACTTTTAGGTCCCAATGGTGCAGGAAAATCTACCACGATTAGTATTATCAGTTCACTAACCCGTAAAACTTCAGGTTCTGTTGAAATCTTTGGGCACAATTTAGATACCCATCCCTCGCATGCAAAGCAGTGTTTGGGCGTTGTACCTCAAGAATTTAACTTTGGTCAATTTGAAAAAACATTTGATATTTTGGTGACTCAAGCTGGTTATTACGGTATTTCTAAAAAGATAGCAGAGAAACGTGCAGAGGAATATTTAGAAAAGCTTGGCCTTTGGGAAAAACGTAGCACCCAAGCACGCATGTTATCGGGCGGTATGAAACGCCGTTTAATGATCGCTCGTGCCATGATGCATGAACCTAAACTGCTGATTTTAGATGAGCCGACTGCTGGTGTTGATATTGAACTACGCCGTTCGATGTGGGATTTCCTCACTGAAATGAACGAAAAAGGCACATCTATTATTTTAACGACACACTATTTAGAAGAAGCTGAAATGTTGTGCCGTCGAATCGCAATTATTGATCGTGGTGTGATTAAAGAAGACACCAGCATGAAAGGTTTCCTCAGCCAGTTGAATGAAGAAACATTTATTTTCGATCTAGCCGAACCCATTGAACCGATCCATATAGAAATTATTGGTGTCCGTTTCAACTTAGTAGATCCTGTCACCTTAGAAGTCACTATGGATAAAGGCCATACCTTGAATGATTTATTCCAACTCATGGAATCTCAAGGTATTCAAGTTCGAAGTATGCGTAATAAATCTAACCGACTAGAAGAACTGTTTGTCCGTATGGTCGAAAAAAATCTTGAAGGTGCAGCACAATGAATTTTAACCAACTGTGTATCGCCCTCTACACCTTAGTGTATAAAGAAATTCGCCGTTTCATGCGTATTTGGCCGCAAACTCTTCTCCCACCTGCGATCACCATGAGTTTGTACTTTGTGATTTTCGGTAATTTAGTCGGTTCACGCATTGGGCAAATGGGCGGTTTTAGCTATATGCAGTTCATCGTGCCCGGCTTAATTATGATGGCGGTCATCACCAACAGCTATGCCAATGTGTCATCAAGTTTCTTTAGTGCAAAATTTCAAAAAAGCATCGAAGAATTAATCATGAGTCCAGTGCCGTTACACTTGGTGCTTTGGGGTTATGTGATCGGTGGCGTTTGCCGTGGTGTTTTAGTCGGCTTTATTGTTACTGCGATGAGCCTATTTTTTACTGAATTACACCTAACCAATATCTTCGTAACTATATATACAGTTCTCATTACTTCGCTGCTGTTTTCTCTTGGCGGATTTATTAATGCTGTTTATGCAAAATCTTTTGACGACATTTCGATTATCCCGACTTTCGTCCTGACTCCGCTGACTTATTTAGGCGGTGTTTTCTATGCCATCTCATCACTGAGTCCTTTTTGGCAAAATCTCTCTTTAATCAACCCTGTCGTGTATATGGTCAATGCTTTCCGCTACGGTATTTTGGGCCATAGCGATGTGAATGTCGGCATTTCACTGACAGTTATTACTGCATGTTGCGTTGTACTTTATGGCGTGGCGTATCATTTACTTTCTCGTGGTTCAGGAATGCGTGAATAATGAGTGTAGAACAATCCCTTTTAGGTAAAGACACCAACTACCCAACAGAATATCAACCCGATATTCTGTTTCCGATTGCACGTGCCACTGCACGTGAACAATATGCCCATGTGGAAGGCATCCGCCAAGGTACAGACTGGTGGCATGTTTTTGAAATTTCTTGGTTAAATGCTTCTGGTGTGCCTCAAGTCGCTATTGGCCGTTTAACTTTGCCTGCAAGTTCAGACAACCTCATCGAATCGAAATCTTTAAAGCTCTACTTTAATAGTATGAACTTTACCAAATTTGATTCTCAGGCAGCGTTTAAAGCAACCGTTGAAAAAGACTTATCTGCTGCAGCCAATGCCGCTGTGACTATTGATCTATTTCATGTTGATGAAGTTGAAATTTCAAAACCGCAAGGCATCTGTATTGATGACTTAGAACCCACCCAGTTAGAAAATCATCCAAATGCAGCTTTACTCTCTTTAGATGAAGATGCAGCGCAAGAAGAAGTTGAAATTCAACTTTATTCACATTTATTAAGAAGTAACTGTCCAGTCACGGGTCAACCTGATTGGGGAACGGTATTTATACGGTATAAAGGTACTAAGCCTTGTTATCGTAGTATTCTGGCTTATATTATTTCTTACCGTCAGCATAATGGTTTCCACGAACAATGTGTGGAGCAAATGTTTGCCGATATTTGGCAACATTTAAAACCAAGTCAGCTGATGGTATATGCTGCCTATACACGCCGTGGTGGATTGGATATCAACCCTTGTCGTGTATCGGATTTAACATGGATGCCTCGCCCCATTCGATTGGCGCGACAATAAAAAAATTGAGGTTAGTGATGCCATTTTTTGGTTTTATTCCTTCTGAGGAACTTCTAAGCAGTATCCAAAATGGTCACGCGAAAAAAAATTCGAGTGAACCCCTTTATCCTTTACGTGATAAAACAGCTTTGCTGATTAATGAAGAAATCATTGGTGCAACTATATTAGCTCCTGTTCATCTGTTTCCTGCAAGCGATAAGCGCGACACAGCAGAAAAACTGGCTGGCTATGTCAAATCAACAGTCGCTGTATTGTTAAAGCAGCTATTGGGTAAATCTCCGAATGATGTGGTGAAACAATCCATTGAATTTTCAGAACGAAGTTTATTTCAAGACGCGACTGGCACTTATCGTGTTGGTCTGAGCTTAGATGCAGGATTGGTCACTAACCTTAAGAACAGTTATGCCGAAATTAAATCGGGCGCAGATATAAATAAAGCTGCTTTTGGTGAACTGTATAAACAGTTTGCTGAAGCTGCAGTGCGTCATTTTATGAATGACTTTAATAAAACTCTCGATTTAGGCATGATTAAACGTAAAGCAGCCGATATCGGTTCTTCTGCTGTGATTAAAGCTATTCATATTGCAATTGATAAGATTTTCCCAAATTTAACCAAAGAAGAGCTAAGTGCCCTTGCAGAAGCACATGATGCGATGTTTAACAAATAAATCTCGCTTTTCGTCAAAACCTAGCTTTGGCTAGGTTTTTTTATGGCTAAACGCATAAAATCGAATCCCGATACAATGACTATATATAGTCATGCAAACACAGTTCTAGAATTGAACAGATTTTTATTAAAAGACAGTGCATTTAATGTACTATTTTTAAAAATACACACAGAAAAGAAAGAACCTGATTACAGATCATATTTTAATGTTAGCTGTCATTTTGGCTTAAATTTCAATGCGTCCATTTTAATATTCAATCTCTTTCTTTTTTATCATTCAGTCTATATTTCTACTTTATATAGCAACGTTTTCAACAGCATTGAAGCGTTAGCGAAAAAAACTATGTAATGAATAAACCACTGCTTGCATATGGGTGTTTTAGACCGGTACCTTTTTAATCCTATCCCTTTATTTTTAGATATAACATTGCAACTTTTGTAGCTTCTAAACAGTATTTCGCAACGCGATAAAGTTTACTCGTTCTGCGTTTTTATGACGCATGAGTTTTAGAGTCATCTTTATTTCAAATGATTTGTGAATATTTGCAAGTTATGTAAATGAATATGTCACTTTTCAATATGTTAACTGCGAAAAAACCCTTTGCTTTGTCTTTTTTTGTATATCTATTTATGAAAGCATGCGCTGTCAGTGGTATCTTAGTTGCTATTGGTAACGTTTACCTTTAATGAGCTATGAAACCAGAAGGTCATCACAATTTTCAGGATCTTTTCCCCTCGAAATTTTGTTCATACTCATCGCTAAAGCAACTGGAAATTTTTTATTTATGCTAAATCGAAATTTTTATAAAAAACTATCACATATTGCCATTATGGCCGGTTCAATTTCACTGACCAGTTTTTGTCAGGCTAACGACTTCCAATCTCATCCGGCATATGCAAGCTTTAAACAAAATGCAATGCAAACCTATGGTCTGAGTGAAAATCAAATTGATTGGGCAATGCAAGGCAGTAAAAACCTACCCAACATTATTAGCATTATGAATAGACCTGGTGAATCAAAGCCTTGGTACCAATACAAAACCAATTTTTTAGCTGAAAGTACAATTCAACGCGGCGTTCGCTTCAAAAATCAATATGCCGACACTTTAAATCGTGCAGAACAACAATTTGGTGTGCCTCAATCCGTGATTTTAGGCATTTTGGGTGTTGAAACAGGCTATGGCAGCAATAAAGGTAATTTTATCACCCGTGATGCTTTGGCGACCCTTGGTTTTGGCTATGAACGCCGTGCGCAATATTTCCAAGATGAACTTGCTGCACTGATTGCTTGGTCATATAAAGATGGTGTTCCAACCAACTCTGTCGTCGGTTCATATGCAGGTGCTGTGGGTTATCCTCAATTTATGCCAAGTAACATTCCAAAATTTGGTGTGGACTACGATGGCAATGGTCATGTTGACCTGCGTAATTCAGCTGTCGATGCCATTGGTTCAATTGCAAATTATTTAGCAAATTATGGTTGGCAGCGTAATCAACCGATTGCTTTTGCTGCTCGCTATAGCGGAAACAACCCAGATGCTATTATTGCAAAGGATTTAAACCAGCCAACACCCTATGGTGTACTCAAGGCTCAAGGTGTAACCCCTATGAATCCATTGGTAAAAATCGATGATCTCGATTTAGTCAATGTCATCCAATTGCAAGATAGTTATGGACCAATTTATTACATCACTTATCCAAATTTTCAGGTCATTACAACCTATAACAAAAGCCGTATGTATGCGACTGCACTATGGCTTTTAGGCACTGAAGTTACCAGTCGATAAGACTGGTTTTTTCTTATAGAGCAAAAAAGTCAACAAATATTTTCACCAAAATGAGCATTTATTCGACATTTTACACACATTGTTACATTATTGATTATTTTTTAACCAACTATTGTTAATTTTTTAGACATTTTCAAAGTATTTTAATTAAACACTAGACAGCCTATTGATGGCATGAATATTATCCATCTCGTTAAATATAGTTGCAAAAGTGAAATATCAGACGTGTTTACATGGATATCAGCGACTTAGTTGAACCAGTAAATATGCCATTGGGAGATAAACAATGCAGTCATCAATTATTAAATATGCCTTAGCGGTTGCCACGGCAGTTGCGCTAAGTCAGTCACAAGCTGAGATGGTTCAGTCATCATCATTCAATCATGATAATGACAACTCGCGTCTTGCAGCTCGTGTATTGAATAAAGAAGCTCAAAGCTTCAATTCAAACTTTACGAATTTAAGTAGCCTTTCAATCACTGAGCGTTCTGGCGATAAAATTCGTCGTCAAACAATCGCTGCTAAAATCGAAATTCCTGAAGATGAGCCTTCAGTGATTGAAAAGTTAAATACTGTTGCATCGAATACTGTTCGTAAGTTCACTCAAACAGGTACTGCTTCTTGGTACGGTCGTCAATTCCACGGTCGTAAAACAGCAAGTGGTGAAACGTTTGACATGAACGCACTTACAGCAGCACATCGTAGCCTGCCACTTAATTGCTTTATTCGTGTTACGAATCGCAATAATGGTAAAAGCGTCGTGGTGAAAGTAAATGACCGTGGTCCATTCCATGGCAATCGTGTTCTCGATTTATCTTATGGTGCTGCTAAGCAACTGGGTATTACCAGTGCGGGTACTGCAAATGTGAGCATTGAGCGCGTAGACGGTCCAAATTCTTAATTCTCCCATGAAGTGACTGCATTTAACAGACCACGCCTAGCGTGGTTTTTTATTTGAAGCCTCTTAGTCTTTCAAATCATCAGTAATCCTGATTTTGACCCTTCCCGCATTCTTGTTTATATTGGAGTCCTTCCCCATGATTAAGGACTATCATGAAAACAATCAACGAATGGTTTGATGAATACAGCGAAAGTCATCAAAATAAAACCAATAAAATGATTCACTGGATTTGCGTACCCACGATTTATTTTTCAATCGTTGGCATATTGGCGCATTTTAGCGCGCTACTTACTGCTGTCTTACTTGCCTTAGCATTTATCTTTTACGCACGTTTAGACATTGTGCTTGCTGTTGCAATGGCCGCGTTAACGTTAATCATGGCATGGCTAATTTGGGTGTTACCAGTTGGATATGGCTTTTATATCGCACTCTTTGTATTCGCATGGATTGGTCAATTTTATGGTCATAAAATTGAAGGTAAAAAGCCCTCTTTTTTCAAAGATCTCCAATTCCTCCTCATTGGCCCTATTTGGTGTTTAGATACATTTGCAGGCAAAGTACTTGGTAATTGGAAAACACGCCATAAATCGCAAATAAAGAGCATTTAAAGCATGATTAATTTCATAGATCTCTTTTTCACTTCTTCCACATCAGTTTTCTTCATATTCGATGCTTAAAACCCTATTGTTTATAGGTGTATTTATCTTTAGTTTTTCCAATCATTTTTTCTATTTATACGACCAAAAAGCCAGTGTTTAAACACTGGCTTTTACTCAATATGATTAATCCAATTTTATGTTGATAGCATCATCTGAATCATGATCATTTAAATGGCTAAAGTTAAAAATGACTACGTGATTTTTATTGATACGTTTTACCTTGATGCTTTAACCAACCATCCTGATGACGTCCATTCGGATCGTGATGTGTCCAATGCATCACACCACCCTTATCTGAATATTCGTATTCACCGTAAAATTGAACTGTATCGCCTTTTTGCAAGTTATCAATTCGTGGGGCTAGATCGATATTATGTGCAACTAAAAGGGTTTGACCATTATTTAAGGTCAAAATGAACTTTTGATGGCGACTACCTTCATTATCATCTCGAAGTACCGCTTTCACTCGACCTGTACCCTCAACCTGAACATTACTGAGTTTATTTTTAAATGCATGCGCAATAACATCTTCAGCACTCTGCCCTTTTTGTTGAGCATCTACAGGTTGTACTGATTCTATTTGTGGCTGTGCGTTTTGTTCCGCTGTCGTCTGAACTGGTGCAGATTTTTGTTGTTGTAAATCGATTCCGAAATAAGCGGCTGTAAGCGCAACAATAATTCCGCCGATGGTTAAATTTGTTTTGTTTGCCATAAGATAGTTTAAATCTAAATTTTCAACTCATTATAGTCATTAATATGGATAAAAATAGAATCTATGCACAAGAATGCACACAATATAAAGTTTAAATAGCTTTGAAATCAGTAAAGCTACAACCATAAAAAAAGCCCTCTAAAACGAGGGCTTTTTTCTACAAATAATCAGAGATTATTTTGCAGCAGCTTGAGCAGCAGCAACTTCTTCAGCGAAAGAAAGTTCAGCTTTTTTCTCAATACCTTCACCAACTTCGAAACGTACGAAGTTAGCAACAGTAGTACCAGTTGCTTTAAGAACTTCTGCAACTTTCTTATCGTTGTCGATAACGTACATTTGGTTCTCAAGAACAACTTCGTTCAAGTATTTCTGAACTGAACCAGTTACCATTTTTTCAACGATGTTTGCTGGTTTACCAGATTCAATTGCTTTCGCTTCAGCAATTTCTTTTTCTTTAGCGATAAGTTCAGCAGAAACGCCAGCTTCGTTTACAGCAACTGGGTTGAATGCAGCGATGTGCATAGCCAAACCTTTACCAGTTTCAGCATCACCAGCGTATGCAACTACAACACCGATTTTTAAACCGTGTTTGTAAACTGCAAGGTTGTCGCCTTCAACGATTTGAGCACGACGTACTTGGATGTTTTCACCGATTTTTTGAACAAGCGCGATACGAGCTTCTTCAACAGTAGCACCATCTTCAAGTTTCAATTCAGCAATTTGAGCAACGTCAGTTACACCAGCAGCAAGCGCAGCAGCAGCAACTTTAGCAGAGAAACCAGCAAAGTTTTCGTCTTTAGCAACGAAGTCAGTTTGACAGTTAACTTCTAAAAGAATTGCTTTATTACCTTCTTGAGCGATAGTGATCGCGCCGTCAGCAGCAATGTTACCTGCTTTTTTAGCAGCTTTAGCTTGACCAGATTTACGAAGGTTGTCGATCGCTAATTCGATGTCACCGCCCGCTTCTGTTAATGCTTTTTTACATTCCATCATTGCAAGACCAGTACGATCGCGCAATTCTTTAACCATGCTTGCTGTAACTGCAGTCATGTTAATCTCCTAAATACGGTAGAAAATGAATTCTTTTTTTAGAACAGAAACGGCCCAGAGCTGTCTCTTGGGCCGTCTGCATACATGACGCTTACTTTGCCACCATCACGTGTCGCAAAAATGACAAGCTTACGTCAAACGCATTAAGCCTCAGAAGCAGGAGCTTCTTCGCCTTTAGCTTGTGCATTTGCTTGTGATTGAGCATATTCTTTACCAGCAAGAATCGCATCAGCCATAGCAGAAGCGTAAAGAGTAACTGCACGGATCGCATCGTCGTTACCAGGGATAACGTAGTCTACGTTGTCTGGGTTAGAGTTTGTATCAACGATACCGATAACAGGAATACCAAGGTTTTTAGCTTCTTTAATTGCAATTGCTTCGTGATCAACATCGATTACGAATAATGCGTCAGGTAAACCACCCATGTTTTTAACGCCGCCAAGAGCGCGTTCAAGTTTTTCCATCTCACGAGTACGTTCTAAAGCTTCACGTTTAGTAAGTTTAGCGAAAGTACCGTCAGTAGATTGAGTTTGAAGGTCTTTTAGACGGTTGATTGACTGGCGAAGAGTTTTCCAGTTAGTCAACATACCACCCAACCAGCGGTGATCAACATATGGTTGACCTGCACGTTGAGCTTGTTCACGGATGATTGCAGAAGCTGCACGTTTTGTACCAACGAACAAAACTTTGTTCTTTTTGCTAGCCAAGTTGTTAGCAAAGTTCAAAGCATCATTTAACGCAGGAACAGTGTGCTCAAGGTTGATGATGTGAATTTTGTTGCGCGCGCCGAAGATGTATTCGCGCATTTTTGGATTCCAAAAACGTGTTTGGTGACCGAAGTGTGCGCCTGCTTGAAGAAGGTCGCGCATGCTTACGTTGTAATCTGCCATTTTCTTTACCTTAAAGTTTGGGTTAGGCCTCCATATACCCGCATTCTCCACCTAAAAAGGCACCCAGAGAAATGTGTCGATATATGTGCGGATTTTATTGCCCCATCGCACAAAGCTCGTGAAAGATATTCACGAAAAAGCATTTGATAAAATGGGCGGCTATTTATACCATAGTCACATACAAATTTCCAAAAGTTTTTAGAGATCATGAACAGTACTTACGAAGCTCCACGTCGATTAATTAAAACGCCTGACGAAATTGAAAAAATGCGCGTCGCGGGTCGACTGGCGGCAGAAGTTTTGGATATGATCAAACCGCATATTGTTCCAGGTGTGACTACCCTCGAACTTGATACGATTTGTCATGACTATATTGTCAATAAACAAGAAGCTATTCCTGCATGTCTAGGTTATGGCGCTGCGCCAGGTCGTCCAGCATTTCAGCACGTAATCTGTACTTCAGTGAACCATGTGGTGTGTCACGGTATTCCATCTGAAAGCAAAAAGTTAAAAAAAGGTGACATTTTAAACATCGATGTCACTGTGATTAAAGATGGTTACCACGGTGATACCAACATGATGTATATCGTGGGTGGTGAAACATCTATTTTAGCGAACCGTTTATGCAAAGTTGCCCAAGAAGCCATGTACCGTGGTATGGCGGTGGTAAAACCAGGCGCAACCATGGGTGATATCGGCCATGCTATTCAACAATATGTTGAATCAGAACGTTTTGGTGTTGTACGTGAATATTGTGGTCATGGTATTGGTACCGTTTTCCATGACGAACCACAAGTTTTACACTATGGTCAACCAAATACAGGCATGATCTTAGAAGAAGGCATGACATTCACGATTGAACCAATGGTGAATGGTGGCGACTGGAAAACCAAACTTCTTGGCGATAAATGGACTGTCGTGACTAAAGATCATAGCTTGTCTGCACAGTACGAACACACGCTACTTGTAACAAAAAATGGTGTAGAAGTGCTAACTGCTCGCCCTGAAGAAGATTTATCGCGTTTTGTTCAATAAGCAAAGTATTTGAAGCACAAAATTTTATTAAAAATGGTCACACATGTTGTGGCCTTTTTTATGCCCTATTTTTGTCCGTGACTTTAAGAATTTGCTATAAAATTTGATTAAAAATTTAAGTAACTCAATGTAAATTTTCTCAATTATAGGGTTAGGATGGAATATCACACTTTTTTGCACATTGTTGATTTTGCCACTCCCCATTACTGTGCATTTAAGCTAAGATAGTGTGCTTTTTATTTTTTAATCCCTATAAGAAGGAATACTGCCGTGGACGTACGTCTGTCTGATCGTGTAAATAGCATCAAACCGTCCCCTACACTTGCTGTTACTAACAAAGCTGCTGAATTGAAAGCTGCTGGTAAAAACGTAATTGGTTTAGGCGCAGGTGAACCGGATTTCGATACCCCACAACACATCAAAGATGCTGCAATTGCTGCTATCAACAATGGCTTCACTAAATATACAGCTGTTGACGGTACTCCAGGTCTTAAAAAAGCAATTATTGCTAAATTAAAACGCGACAATAACCTTGATTACGCTGCAAACCAAATCTTGGTTTCTTGTGGTGGTAAACAATCTTTCTTTAACTTGGCACTTGCTTTGTTAAACAAAGGTGACGAAGTAATTATCCCTGCTCCTTACTGGGTAAGCTACCCAGACATGGTGATCATTGCTGAAGGTACTCCTGTAATCGTGAAATGTGGTGAAGACCAACGTTTCAAAATTACGCCTGCTCAATTAGAAGCTGCAATCACTGACAAAACTCGTTTAGTGGTTCTAAACAGCCCTTCTAACCCAACAGGTATGATCTACACTAAAGAAGAATTGCTTGCTTTAGCTGACGTACTACGTAAATACCCAGAAGTTTTAGTTGCTTCTGATGACATGTACGAACCAATCCGTTGGGACGACGAATTCTACAACATCGCAACAGTTGCACCAGACCTTTACGATCGCGTAATCGTTCTTAACGGTGTATCTAAAGCTTATGCAATGACTGGCTGGCGTATTGGCTACGCAGCGGGCCCTGCTAAACTGATCGCTGCGATGAAAAAAATCCAATCTCAATCAACTTCAAACCCAACTTCTATTTCACAAGTTGCTGCAGAAGCTGCATTAAATGGCCCTCAAGACGTTCTTGAGCCAATGATTGAAGCATTCAAACGTCGTCACGACTTAGTTGTAAAAGGTTTGAACGACATCAACGGTATTACTTGCCTTCCAGCTGATGGTGCATTCTATGCATATGCAAACATTCGCCCATTGATTCGTGCGAAAGGTTTAAAATCTTGCACAGAATTCTCAGCATGGTTATTGGAAGAAACTGGTGTTGCCGTAGTTCCTGGCGATGCTTTCGGTCTAGGTGGTTACATGCGTATTTCTTATGCAACTGCAGACGAAGTGCTTGTAGATGCGCTTGCACGTATCAAGAAAGCTGCTGATTCAATCGAAGGCGTAGATGCTGCGATTGCTTCAATTGCTGCTGAAAAATAATTTGATCTAAAGATCAAATCAAAAAAACCCGCGATATTCGCGGGTTTTTTATACTCATCAAAAGAATAAATACGCTTCACTTCAACATGCTTTTGATCAATTTTTTTTCGCGGCTCAAACTAAATAACAAAGCTCATCCAGCCCATTTGACTCCCTTCAAATCGACTTAAATATTAAAAAGCCAAACGATAAAACCTAAAACTAACCTTCATATTCAAATCTTTGGTTTGCATTCTTTTTACGTTTTCAGCTATGTTATTTAAATAAGTTCCATTTTAGAACCCAAAATAACCACAAAACTAACCTATCCAGAGATCTACCAATGAACATCAAAGAAATGACTGGACTAGAAATTTTAAAGGCAATGATGCAAGGCCAAATTCCACCTGCAAGCATTAGTGAAATTATTCCAATGCAACCCAAAAAGATTGAGCAAGGTAATGTAGAGTTTGTTGTAAAAGCCGATCAGCGCCATTTAAATCCCCTTGGTGGTGTGCATGGTGGCTTTGCAGCAACAGTCTTAGATACAGTTACAGGGTGTGTCGTACACTCGGCATTAGAAGCTGGTATAGGCTATGGCACCATTGATCTCAATATAAAAATGTGTCGACCTATCCCTAAAAATCAAGATTTAACCGCAATAGGCCATTTAATTAATATCAGCAAAAATTTAGCAATTTCAGAAGGCAGAATTATGGATAACAATGGAAAGATATATGCTCATGCAACAGCGACAAGCATGATTATACGTCCTTAATATTTTGTTTTTCTGCTCGCAATTCAATGCGAGCAGATGATGGTTCAAACTTAAATTGCTGAATGTAAGGCGCGAATTAATTGGCCTTCACTTAGATCAATGCGATTACTGCCCTTTTGAAAGCAGTAATATTTTAAAGCACTTTCTAACTCAACACGAAGTTCTTGTTGTTTTGAAATAGACCATACTTTAGAACGATTTGAGCCTGATAACGCATTACCTGCCAATTGGTATAAATACAAATCTTGCTTGCGTTGCAAAGGCACACGACGGCCATCATCTTGATGTTCAAAACGTAAATGACATGGCGTGTTGATCAACCATTTTTCACTAAACCACAGTTGTAATAAATCACCCAATGCCAAGTCACGTCGACCCAAAGGCCAAACGTCAACGTATGCACCTTCGACAGGTGTTTGATATTGCTCTTGGTTACTAATAATGGAAAGATAGTTTTCTTGGTAAAAAGAAAAATTTGAAAAAATCTGAGAAATAGTCAGCGTATTCATTCGCTTTCTCCTGTTTAGCCATTTTAGTGCTGGCAAGTTGGGTTTAAATCCACACTGTTTAAACATATGTTTAAACGCTCTTTTGTTGTATTCAGACTATCAATTGAATTTTTTCTTTGCAAGCCTAAGATTCATTTTTTCTAAAAAATCCTTCTTTTTGTTCAAATAAAAAACATCTATCACGCATTTCTCCTCATATTGGTATTTTTAGCTTGACCCTCTTCAAAATCTGCTTATAATCGCATTCAGATTCTCCAATAGCTCAGTCGGTAGAGCGACGGACTGTTAATCCGCAGGTCCCTGGTTCGAGCCCAGGTTGGAGAGCCAAATTCTAAAGCCCATTTATTTAAATGGGCTTTTTTAATGCCTATGATTTACATATAATCTATAAGTCATTGTCATTAAAATAAAAAAAATGTTCATTCAAGTTGATGCTGAATCAAATAAAACTGCCTTAAAACACTATCTCACTGCATTCATTTTTCTTTTAATTTTTATCAGCCCATTTGCAATTTATTTGGTGAGCTGCACACCCGAAAGTGAAATTGAGCAACATTTCAAAACGCCACCCAATTTATATAATAGTGAAACCAACACCCTTCTTGACAGCAGCCTACAATGGTTGATTCCACCTCAGCAGATTCAAAATCACAATACTATTCCGGAAATATCTGAATCTGTATTGAACGAGATGACAGAAGGACAATATTGGGCGAGCACACCGATTACACTGCAAAACCAATCTGATCAACTGTATGTTCGTATTGATTTTGCAGGTCAGCAACAAACACGAAAAGATCTTGAAATTTCAGTACTTCCGTTATGTATTGTTCACGAAAAAGAAACACCATGTATGAAAGCTGGGTTAAATGCAAGTGGACAACTCTTTAACATCTCAACTCAAAAAAATACGCAATATCACACATTGGAAACCAATAAGTCTTGGATGTTTTATGGCCATGATTTCCAAGAAAATTATATTATTCCACCGCAAGCCACACTCAAATTTTTAGGTAAAGCCAACACCCCTGAACACTTAACCCTTCAATGGCTTCGCCTAAGCATCAGTACTAGCCCCATTGTTGAGAAACAGCAGAATTATATGCTCATGACGCAAAACAGTATGAAAATAAAATATGCACTTGCTCTATTGCCACTCTTCATTTTAGCTTTGATGCACATTTTTCAAGGGTTTGAAAGCCTTCGTAATTTATCTATCGGCGCACTTTCAGCACTTTTATTTGTAATCAACACCATCATTTGGGATATCCACTATATGGTGATTGGTTGTCTGATTTTATGTTTTGCAAGTGTCTGTTATTGTTTTGAGAGCCGATATTATCGATTGCTTTATTTAACGGGTTATTTACTAATTGCAGGCTATTCGCAGCAATATTATGGTGGTTTTAATAAACACTTCTTCACCCAAACCAGTTTAATTTTATTGATAGGTTTATCGATGTTTTATCTTGAACCTAAAGATAGCTAAATCATTTTCATAAAAAAGCTCTGCAAATCGCAGAGCTTTTTCTCATTTAACTACCCTTAGATTACATTAAAGCTCAAAGTATATTTATATCGTTTTAATGCGTCTCCCTTCATTTCAAAAGGCTGCTGATAGTCAATTTTCAGTAAATACTGACCACGATCTGCTAGGTTTAAATTCAAGTTTCCTTCTTGATCAGTTTTAAGCGTTTTATAAACTTTTCCTTCACGGCTGTAATCCGTTGTTTGCTGCAAAATTTCAATCTGCAAACCCGCAACCGCTTTTTTCTGATCTAGCACTTTCAGTTGTACTGGCTCATTTTGCATAATGGCATTCGGATGGGTTCTAAATTGCACATCAAAACCATCATGCAAATAATTCACTACATTTGTAGACGTTACACGGCGCGATACAAAAGTTTCAATGATTTCTTGGGTTTGAATACTTTTGATTTGCGACTTTTTAGTCAACTCGGCTGTATAAATGACATTTGCATTCGCAGTTTTTTGAGGATCACGTACACCATTGATTAACGCTTTCCACTGCTTTTGATCATAAGCAAAACGCGCTGTACTTCCCTGCTTTTCACCACGAATACGATACGTGCCATCCTGCTTATTTTCTAAACTATAACTGCTGACTGTTTGAGTTTTTGCCCAATCAGCATCCGTTAAATGCAGCTTTTCACCTGACGGTGTATGTACATGGAAATTAAAATTTTTAATGGCTATTTCAGAAACAAACGGATTGTCATAAAAACCAGAAAGAATGGCACTATGATTATTAAATGTTTGATAGTTTAGAGGTGCAACATAAGGATAATGCGCTTCAGCCTGACCAACCGCACACAAAGCGATACAGAGTAAAGTGAATTGTAATTTCATATTGAATAAGTGAGCTTAAATTGTTTGATTCATAGAGATCGTTTCATTTTAGATTCACCCAAGACAATTGTAAATAATTCTTATTATCGTTTATTTTAAGTGCATAAAAAATCCCCCATTTTGGAGGATTATTTTATCAAGCTGCTTTGACTGGCACACCACTATGAAAGCGGAATAAATCATCTGGGCTGCTAATCAGATTTTTTTCAACTTCACGAATATGCTCAATACGCATCTGAATATCTTCTTTCGGGTTCTTTAGCTTATTGGTCATCGCCACATCCATGGCTAATGCCAAATAGTCCTCATAATGGCGTGATTCAGACTTTAGCAAATAGCGGTAGTAACGCCCCAACTCTTCATCCACATGTGGTGCAAGCGCATAGAAACGCTCACATGACCGTGCTTCAACAAATGCGCCAATCACTAAGATATCAATTAACGCTTCTGGCTCATAAGTCCGCACTTCTTTGCGTAGACCACCTG
Organism: Acinetobacter sp. YH12045; assembly: GCF_013419925.1. Classification (NCBI taxonomy): domain Bacteria; kingdom Pseudomonadati; phylum Pseudomonadota; class Gammaproteobacteria; order Moraxellales; family Moraxellaceae; genus Acinetobacter; species Acinetobacter sp. YH12045. Next base: position 140,323 of record NZ_VOZE01000002.1, read on the forward strand.
CATACCGACCTGCACTGATTGCAGTCCATTCCTGACCACGTTTTGCCATCAGTTCCAGCACTTGCTCATAGTGCAGCATTTCTTCACGTACTAGCTGTGCCAGTTTGATTTGTAAATCCGAGAAAAAACTATAACGAAACATCAAATTCATTGCTGTACTTGCTGCTTTCTTTTCACAATTGGCATGATCCTGCATCAGGATATCCAAATTATTTAAAGCTTCATCTAGCCATGCTTTTGGTGTTTCACACCCCAAGAAGCCAATGACTGGCTTCATTAGGGCATCATAATCAATATTTGACATATACTTTACTTAAAAATTAACGTGCAGATTTAATCGCAGCTTTCATTTGTTTTACAGACTGTGCCAATCCAATAAATACAGCATCAGCAATAATCGAGTGACCAATATTCAATTCATGAATTTGAGCAATGCGCGCAATCGGAGTGACATTGTCAATATTTAAGCCATGGCCAGCATTCACAATCAAACCTTTAGATGCGGCATATTCTGCACCTTGAATAATGCGTTCCAGCTCTACCTTCTGCGCTTCAGGTGTTTCAGCATCTGCATATGCACCTGTATGCAACTCAATCGTAGGCGCACCACAGGCAATCGCTGCATCAATTTGAGCAAAGTCAGCATCAATAAATAATGAAACTTCGCAACCAATCGCCGCGAGTGCTTGAGTCGCGTTTTTTACATCTTCAAAATGCCCAACCACATCTAGACCGCCTTCAGTCGTGACTTCTTCACGCTTTTCAGGAACAAAGCATACATGATGCGGCTGAATCTCTTTGGCAAATTCAACCATTTCATTGGTCACTGCCATTTCAAGGTTCATATGGGTTTTTAATACAGAACGCATACGACGTACATCATCATCTTTAATATGGCGACGATCTTCACGTAAATGCAGCGTAATCCCTTCCGCCCCCGCTTGCTCACAAATAATTGCGGCATTCACAGGATCTGGATAAGTTGTCCCACGTGCATTTCGTAGTGTTGCCACATGGTCAATATTTACACCAAGCAAAGCTGCCATAATTCTTTCCTAATGACGTTGAGTTTGATAATTCTGTATCCACAATTGACGACTTTTTAATGGACGATCGCCAAGCAAGGAAGTAATCATTTGTCGGTACAACTTAGACAGTAATTGTAACTGTTCAGAATTAAATTCCCCACCTTTTTCATAATCACACATACTTAAAATATGTTGACCTGACAATGTTGCGCGTGAGGCTTTAATGACAGGTTGAAAACCTTCGTTTAAATGAAATTGATAATTTTCATGAGGCTGAATTTGCTGTTGATTTGCATCAGTTGAAAAATCCAACGCAAAACCCAACTCTTCAAGCAGCACATGCTCAAATTGTCTAAGGATTTGCCGTAAGAATAGATCAGGGTTGGCCTGGACAGACATGCATTGAAGTTGTTCCAAGGTGTGTGCATATTGAGCAAATGTCTCATGCATCTCAACCTCTAACGGACATAGCCTCAATAAGACTTCATTTAGATAAAATCCTGAAAAAAAAGCATCCCCAAAAAAGAAAATCGGTTGATTTACAATTTCGAGTTTACTAAAGTTTTTAAGTTCGGACTTACCAGATGCTTGCAAGCAAATTGGTTGATACTGGGGAGGTGGCGTTTGCCTGAGAATACCATCAATTCGACCATGCTCCTGAGTAAACAAGTGCACAATATGACTTTTTTCACGATATTTACGATGGTGAATTAAATAACCATGCAGTATCTCATTACGCATGATTTGAAATATTAATCCTTGTCTTTCTTTTTCTTGTCGTCTTCATCTTCATCCCCATCTGGAATGACTGCACCCACAACTGCAGCAGTACCTTTAACCACGCCTTTTGTGGTTTTATAAGCCACTTTGACAGGAACAGTAACGATTTTATGAATACACCCTTGTAGAAACAAAACACATGCAACTACGGCCAATACTTTCATCATTACTCTTCCCTCAAAGTTTGTTATTTAACGATTAGATATCGCTATAACCTAAGCTTTTCAATGCACGCTCATCATCAGACCAACCGCCTTTGACTTTCACCCAAAGCGTCAACATGATCTTTTGCTCGAACATTTTTTCCATATCCACACGTGCATCCATACCGATTTTCTTCAGTTTGGCACCCTTCTCACCAATAACAATGGCTTTTTGGCCAGAGCGATCGACAAAAATCGTCGCATCAATATAGGTACACGCCGCTTTAGGACGACCAGTTTTTGGATTAACTGTTGCTTCTTCTGTTTTAAACGACTCAATTTGAACGGTTAGATCATAAGGAAGCTCTTCCCCCAATTGACGCATGATTTTTTCACGGATAATTTCAGAGGCAAGGAAACGCTCTGAACGATCAGTCAATTGCTCAAGTGAATACAGTGGTGGTTGAAATGGTAAATATTTCTCAATCGTGCTGCGCAAATGATCTAAATTTGCACCGCGCAACGCTGATACAGGAACAATTTCTGCAAAATTCATCAATTTTGCACGCTCTTGTATCAAGGGTAATGCATGGTTTTTATTTTCTAGCGTATCAATTTTATTGATCACAAGAATAACCGGCATATCGGCATTTTTTAGCTTTTCTAACACTAAATCATCATTCTGTGTCCATTTGTCTGCATCAATCACAAACAAAACTAAGTTCACATCACGAAGTGCAGAATGTGCCGCACGGTTCATCATTTTATTGATGGCACGGACTTCTTTTTTGTGCATCCCCGGGGTATCTACAAATACCGCTTGAGATTTTTCGCGTGAGTCAATACCCACAATTTTATGACGTGTGGTCTGTGGTTTACGAGAGGTAATGGAAAGTTTTTGACCCAAAATATGGTTCATCAACGTTGATTTACCCACGTTTGGACGACCAACAATCGCCACAAACCCACTTTTAAAATCGGCAGGAATTTCAGTGCCTTGTGCACTAAAAAACTGACTAATTAAATCGTTACTGTCGCCTTGCGACTCGTGATCAGCATCTACGTGATCGGAATGAGTAGTCATTAAGACTTTTTCTCCAAAATTTCTAAGATTTCTGCCGCTACTGCCTGTTCAGCAAAGCGACGGCTTGAACCTTCACCGTATTTAACAGGGAGCCCTTCAACTGTACATTCAACTTTAAAATGTTGGTTCGGAGCATCACCCTGAATATCTACAACCTCGTAAACCGGGAGAGGTTTTTTACGTGCTTGTAAATACTCCTGCAAACGTGATTTAGGATCTTTCAGTTGATCAGTTGGTTCAATATGATCTAAATATGGCACATACCATTTAAGAACAATCGGTTCCAGAATTTTTAAATCCTGACAATCGACATAGATTGCACCAATGATCGATTCAACGGTATCCGCAAGTATAGACTCACGATGATGACCGCCAGATTTCAACTCACCTGTACTCAAGATTAATTCTTGACTGAGTTTTAAGTCATTGGCAATTTTTCCTAGCGCTTCCTGACGAACCAGTGTCGCACGCATACGCGTTAGACGCCCTTCATTTTCATGCGGGTAGGCATGGTACAGATAATTGGCAATTATCATACCCAACAATGAATCGCCCAGATATTCTAGGCGTTCATAATTGTATTTATGGCTCACCGATCGGTGGGTCAAGGCCAGTTGTAACAATTCAGGTTGTTTAAACTGATAACCGATACGACTTGCTAAACGAGCTTCATTTAGCTTGGACTGAGCTTTGATCAAAACTTTTCTCGAACTTCAACACAATATCAATATTCAATAAGAAAGGTTTTCTTATTTCATAATCTGTTTTCACTTGTAGACCATCTACATTAGTGACTTGAGCAATATCTTTAAAATTTAAATCACGTACACCATTCATATCTAAACGCTGTGACATTTGTGACTCAAACTTACTCGGAGCAATATTTTTAGGACTGCTCTTCATCAATTCTTCAATTTCATTGTTGACGAGACGGTCGTCAACATACGGTCCCCAAACCGCAATTAATGCTTTTGCTAAAAAAGCAAAACCAATCACAGCAATTAAAATTGCGATATAAGACGTTCCCCGTTGATGTCTCATTTTATTTTCCTGATGTAAGACTAATCAATACTGCCATTACGGCTAAACGAAGGCAGTTTTAAACCAGGTTCCTTATGCATCCACTTGTAAAAAGCCCGTCCAGTGAGGTTTTCTTCAGGCACAAAGCCCCAAAAACGACTGTCCGCACTTTGATCGCGATTATCCCCCATCGCGAAATAGTGACCTTCAGGAACCTTAACTTCCCAATATAAACCATTTTCTGTTGAATATTTACCATTTTCAACATAGTTGATAAATGGTGCTTGGCGCGCAACATTGACGCCTTCAAGCTCACGCATGGTAAACGTATGCTTACCCATGGTTTCTTTATGATAAATCGATGCAGGTGTATCGAGTTGATCTTTTTCACGGCTAAATTCAACTGGAACTTTTGCCACTTTCTGACCATTCACACTCAGTTGACCATGATCATAAATAATATGATCACCTGGTAAACCGACCACACGTTTAATATAGCTAATGGTTGGTTGTGGTGGATAACGGAATACAATGACATCACCACGCTCAGGTTCACCGACATCAATAATTTTTTTATTTATAATAGGTAATCGTACGCCATACTGATATTTATTCACCACAATAAAATCACCTGTCTCTAAAGTTGGAACCATAGAGTCTGATGGAATATTAAATGGCTCATATAAGAATGAACGCATCACCAAAACTATCGCTAGAATCGGCCAGAAGTCATAAGCCCATGCGATAACGACATTTTCATTCCCTTTACCTTTGGTCTGCCGTTGCTTCCAGACAAACTTATCCAACAGCCAAATTAAGAAAAAAATGACTGTGGCAGGAACAAGGATCAAATTAAAGTCAAAATCCATAAGCTCATAAACCTCTATTTATTATCTTTCTACTTTCAATACAGCAAGGAACGCTTCTTGTGGGATTTCGACGCTGCCCACTTGTTTCATACGTTTCTTACCTTCTTTTTGTTTCGCAAGAAGTTTCTTCTTACGCGACACGTCACCACCATAACATTTAGCCAAAACGTTTTTACGCATCGCTTTTACAGTTGAACGTGCAATGATTTGTGCACCAATCGCTGCTTGAATAGCCACATCGAACATTTGACGTGGAATTAAATCTTTCATTTTTTCCACAAGTGCAATACCACGATGGCGAGCATCTTGTCGGTGGCAAATCATGGCCAAGGCATCAACTTTTTCACCGTTGATTAACACATCCACCTTAACTAGAGATGAACTCTCAAAACGCACAAAGTTATAATCTAACGATGCAAAACCGCGTGAACATGATTTCAATTTATCAAAGAAATCCATAACAACTTCAGCCATTGGGATTTCAAACGTAATGGCCACTTGGTTCGCCATAAACTTCATATTCTTTTGAACGCCGCGACGTTCAACACATAAAGTCATCACATTACCCAAGTATTCTTGCGGTACTAAAATGTGACATTCAGCAATTGGCTCACGTAAGTCTTCAACTGTTGAACCATCAGGCATTTTAGAAGGACTGTCGATATAAATGGTTTGACCATTTTTCATAACCGCTTCATAAATTACGGTTGGTGCTGAAGAAATCAGGTCCAGATCATACTCACGTTCTAAACGTTCTTGTACAATTTCCATGTGCAGCATACCCAAGAAGCCACAACGGAAGCCAAAACCAAGTGCATCTGAACTTTCAGGCTCAAAGAACAACGCTGAGTCATTAATTTGCAGTTTGTGCAGCGCCTCACGGAACGGTTCAAATTCACTTGAATCGATTGGGAATAAACCTGCATAGACCTGTGGTTTCACTTTTTTGAAACCCGGTAAGCTTTCAACTTCTGGTGTAGTTGCCAAGGTAATCGTATCACCAACTGGAGCACCAAAAATATCCTTAATACCCGCGATCACGAAACCAACTTCACCTGCTTCGAGCATGTCAGTTTCTGTATGTTTAGGATTAAAAATACCTACTGAGGTGATGATGTGCGTTTGACCAGTTGATTTCATCAACATTTTATCGCCTTTACGCACACGACCTTCTTTAATACGAACTAAAGAAACCACGCCCAAATAGTTGTCGAACCAAGAGTCAACAATTAAGGCTTGTAATGGTGCATTACGATCGCCTTCGGGTGCAGGAATGACATTGACTAGTGTTTCAAGCACCCCTTCAATGCCTAGACCGGTTTTAGCTGAACATGTAGGTGCTTCAGTCGCTTCGATACCAATAATGTCTTCAATTTCTTGAATAACACGCTCTGGCTCTGCTTGCGGCAAATCAATTTTATTTAAAACAGGTAGGACTTCTAAACCTTGTTCAATTGCCGTATAGCAGTTAGCAACAGACTGTGCTTCGACACCTTGTGCAGCATCGACCACCAATAATGCGCCTTCACATGCAGCCAGTGAACGTGAAACTTCATAAGAAAAGTCAACGTGCCCAGGTGTGTCAATAAAGTTAAGCTGATATTCTTCACCGTTAGGATGAGTGTAATACAAAGTCACAGACGTAGCTTTAATCGTAATACCACGCTCACGTTCTAATTCCATAGAATCTAGAACCTGTGCCTGCATTTCACGATCTTGCAGGCCACCACAAGTTTGAATAAATCGGTCGGCAAGCGTCGACTTACCATGGTCGATATGCGCAATGATCGAGAAGTTACGAATGTTTTTTATATCAACAGATTTTTTAGCTTGCGCCATGGGCTACCTTGGAAAAATAAAAGCGCTATGCATGCAATTCTTTATGCATAGCAAAAGCCGAATAGAAATTGCCGAGGATTATAGCAGATGGATTTTTCAAAGTATCGAAAATAATGCATTGCTTTTATGCTAAGCACTTATCCTGGCTGTAGAACTTAACTAGTCTTCGCTTTAATATGAGGTTTCAATTAAAAATCAGAAATCATAAGCACTAAAATCAAGCGGATTTATGCTATCTGCGATGGGTTGATAAGCTTGGGTAAATGTTGGCGACATGCGCTTTGGACGGCCTGTAGCAATTTCAATGCATGCCCACTGTGTATTGCCTGTAAATAATATCGCTTTGTCTTTAGGGCGATAAAATACGTACTGCCGAAACGAATACAATGCATTGATATCATTTAGCCAAGTTCGTAAAATAATCTCCTCACCTTCGAGCGCTGCTTTACGATATTGCACATGATGCTCAACAGCGACCATGGCATGCTTCAATTCAATATATTCTTTTAAGCCTAAACCCAAAGCTTCAATATGTGCTGTCGCGACATCTTGCATCCAACTGACGTACACTACGTTATTCACATGATTTAATGTGTCGATATGTTCAGCTTGAACTGTAATTTTTAAATCAAAGATATCGCTCATAGCGTCCTGCAAATTTTAAATTGTGGCCCACAGTCTACCCATTTTTATCTAAGGGTGAATTGCAAAAACGCTAAAGTTAAAAAACCACTCGCTTGGAGTGGTTTTCATTTAGTAACTCATTACTGAATACGCATGCCCACAATCGCACGCTGTCCCTGACGAATCAAAGAAACACGTGCAATGCTACCATTTTTCAACTCAGAAATAACTTTCACAAAATCTTCAGCATTGTTTACGACTTTATTATTAACTTGGGTGACAACATCCCCCGGCTGAATTCGTGCTTGTGAAGCTATACCTCCTGCACGTACATCTTGAATTAAGACACCGCCTTTTAGACTCAGTTGTTTTAATTCATCTGCGTTTAAGTTGCGAATTGACACCCCAATCACTGGACCTTTTTTCACAGATGTCGTTTCAGCTTTTGCAGGCGTATCATCTGGTGCTGTGATCAAGGTTGCTGAAATATTTTGGCGTTTATCATCACGCAGTACTTCAAGCTGAATACTTTGATTTGGACCTGTACGATTAAGATAATTCAGCAGTTCGCCTGTACGTGAAATTGGTGTGCCATTAAACTTCAAAATGACATCACCCACTTTAAAGCCAGCTTTTGCAGCAGGTGAATTTGGTGCAACTTGAGTAATCAAAGAACCTTCTGGTTTTGAAAGGTTATAAGACTCTGCAAGATTACGATCGATATCTTGTAGCATGACGCCTAAATAAGCACGTGTTACCTTGCCGTTTTTCTTTAATTGGTCTGCAACATCCATTGCAACATCAATGGGAATCGAGAACGATAACCCCATATAACCGCCTGTACCACTAAAGATACGAGAATTTACCCCGACCACTTCACCAGACTGATTAAATAATGGACCACCAGAATTACCCGGGTTCAATGCCACGTCAGTTTGAATGAATGGAACCGAGGTTTCTCCCATCATATTACGCATTTTAGCACTAACGATTCCTGCCGAAGCTGAATAGTCGAAGCCAAATGGTGAACCAATGGCCAACACTGGCTCACCTACACGTAAACGGTCAACATTGCCTGTGCGTAGCTCAGGAAAATTTGAACCTTTGACCTTTAACAAAGCCACGTCAGTCCGCTCATCACTACCCACCACTGTGGCATCAATTTCACGGCGGTCATTCAGTACGATGGTGACTTTCGAGGCATCTTCTACCACATGGTGATTGGTTAACAGATAACCATCTTTACTAATAAAGAATGCGCTTCCATAACCGGTCTTTTCTTGCGGCATTTTTTGCTGCGGAATAACCACCTGATTACCGAAAAAGCGTCGTAATATTTCTGGGACTTGTTGCTGCAAAAGCTCTTCTTGACTAAGCTTTTTAACCACATTCACGCTTACGACAGCTGGGCTGACTTGTTCAACCAAATTGGAAAAATCAACAGGACCCGCTGCCTGAGTCTGCACGCTAGCAACCGTAAACACAGCTGCATAGAGTCCCTTTTGTAAATACGATTTATTCATTGTTAGCATTCACTCAATTGTGCTTATCATTTGAAATACGTTAGTTTTTATCACAATGCAAGTCTAAGCTTCGTAATAAAATGTTTGATGATTATTTATGATAAACAATCTTAAACATTCCTTAAATATTACAGATCTATGAATATTTTTCATTATTTAGTTAATTTATAGTCATTGCGTTTTTAGGCAAAAACAGTTGTGATGATCGGACATTTTTAAAATTAGCTGATGGACATGTCTAATTTAAACACGACACATCAATTTGATGTGATTATTGTGGGAAGTGGCGGTGCAGGCCTAAGTTTAGCCCTATCGCTACCAGATCATTTTAATATTGCTGTTTTAGCTAAATCGACGCTGACGGATGCCAGTACATATTATGCCCAAGGTGGTGTTGCTGCCGTCCTCGATAAAACAGATTCTATTGAACAACATATCAATGACACCATGATTGCCGGTGCGCATTTATGTGAAATGGCAGCGGTAAAACAAACCGTTGAAGGTGGTAAATCTTCTGTCGATTTTCTACTGAATCAGGGTGTGCAATTTACTTTAGACGACCAAGAACAGTTACATCTGACACGTGAAGGTGGTCACTCTCACCGGCGGATTATCCATGCAGCAGATGCCACAGGTCGTGCTATTTCCACAACATTGGTTGAACGTGCGCAAGAAAAAGCCAATATTCATATTTTTGAAAATTTTATTGCAATCGATTTAATCACGGCACAAAAATTAAATCCTGAAGCTGAAAACCGTGCTCTCGGTCTGTATGCTTTAGATGAAAAAACCGAAAAAGTACATACCTTTTTAGCACCCTTCACTGCCCTTGCCTGTGGTGGTGCCATGAAGGCATATTTATATACATCAAATCCCGACATTGCGACGGGTGATGGTATTGCCATGGCGTATCGTGCAGGCTGCCGTGTTGCCAATATGGAGTTTAACCAATTCCATCCAACCTGCTTATACCATCCTCAAGCTCGCTCTTTCTTAATTACCGAAGCGATGCGTGGCGAAGGTGCCTATTTACGTCTTCCAGATGGTGAACGCTTTATGTTGCGCTTTGATGAGCGTGCCGAATTAGCACCACGCGATATCGTAGCGCGCGCTATTGATTATGAAATCAAACGTCTAGGAATTCGTCATGTTTGGCTTGATATCACCCATAAACCTGCAGAATTTGTCAAAGAACATTTCCCAACATTGTATGAACGCTTAATGGAACTCGGTATTGATATTACCAAAGAAATGATCCCAGTGGTTCCTGCAGCACACTACACCTGTGGTGGCGTTGTGGTTGATGAAAACAGTCAGACCGATATTCCAGGCCTATATGCCATTGGGGAAACCTCTTATACCGGCCTACATGGTGCAAACCGTATGGCGAGTAACTCCTTACTGGAATGTTTTGTCTATGGTATGAGTGCTTCAGCACATATCACAGCACAGCATCAAGGAACTTATCAGGCGCCTCATGTCCCAGAATGGGATGACTCGCAAGTGACCAACCCTGATGAAGACGTGGTGATTTTGCAGAATTGGGATGAACTTCGCCAAACCATGTGGAACTACGTCGGTATTGTCAGAACAACCAAGCGACTTCAACGTGCGCTCCATCGTATTGAAATGCTTAAGCGTGAAATCACCGAGTATTATCAAGATTATCAAGTCAGTAAAAATCTGATTGAACTCCGTAACTTAGTATTGGTATCAGAAATGATTGTGCGCTGTGCAATGGAACGTAAAGAGTCTCGTGGCTTACATTTTACTTTGGATTATCCAGAACAAGCAGACGAACTACGTAAAACGGTGTTAAGTCCACCCGATTTCACGGTTGATTGCCCTGTAGTTAATACTGAGTTAGTCTCTTAAAACTTTTAAATTAAAAAAGAAGCCGCACATGATGTCGGCTTTTTTTTGATTTTACTACCCATAAATATGTAATGCCGCTTTGAAAGTTTCTAAGTGCAGATTTACAAGATCATTCATATTTTGATAGCCCCCAGCCAATACAAACATCAGCGGAATATCTGCACGTTTAGCCAAGTTAAAGACCATTTCTTCACGTTTTTGTATCAAAGCGGTGCTAAACCATGATGAGCCAAAAGGGTCAGCGTGATGACAATCCATCCCTGCTTGATAAATAATTAAATCTGCACCCCATGCTTTAGCTTGCTGAATTCCTTCATGTATAGCCAAAGTATATTGTGCGAAATTTCCACAATCTTTATGCACATGCCGTGTTAAAGAACGTTCATAAGTAGGACAACCAAAATGTAGCCCATAAATACTAAAATTAAAAAGGTTCTCTAACCGTCTAGTAAACTCAGCTGTGCCGTTCCCCCCATGTTGATCGCAATCGAGTACAAAGATTTTTTTATTCGGATTCTGCTGTGCCACCAAAGCCAAACCATTGAATGTGCAAAATGATCCGCCATATTCATACACTGCATGGTGAAAACCTTGTGCAACATTCGCTGCGATACCTTTTTGTAAAGCCAAATCTGCAGCCATCAACTGCCCTGCATTGATTCTCAGCACGGCATCTCGAAGCTGAGTATTCCACGGCTTAAAACCTGAAAAGGTCGCAAGCTTAGCGGGCTGCCCTGTCATAAAAGCATCCACATAAACAGGATCATGTACTTGGCTTAAAATTTCAGCGTCGATACACTCAGGCTCATGTATTCTGATGTTCTGCCATTGTTCTAAAGCTGTTCCAACTGCTAATAATTTTTCCATACTATTGGTATGGGTATGAGCAAAATATTTTGGCGAAAAGCATACATCTAACATGATGGAAATACTCAAAGTTGCGCTATCGCCACATCTATTAATTGCTGAAGCTCAGTCGTACCTGGACTATACAGACCATTATCCACTTGCTGCTGAAAATGTGTACTGAAGGCACGCTTTCGATTTTGAGGCGACACTGACAAAGTCGTTAAACGTAAAAACCACCACCCAGAAATAGCCTGATAAGGAATCACAAAGCCTTTAAACTCACGATTCCCCCGTTTTTCAACTAATTGTTCTGGATCATAATCGACGGAAAAAAGTGAACCGGCTGGAATACAGACACCATTCATGAGTACAGGTTTCAAGCTGATACAAGAATGGTTATCCCCCATATTTAACTTTTCCATAAATAAGGGCTGACCGTATTCATCTACAAAAATATTAATTTCACCGCTACGAAATACACGTCGATGTGCAATTTTTAAAAAGAAATTTTCAGCCATTGGACAAGAGCCAACTTTTGGCTTTTTAGCCAGTGCTTGCACTTCAACGATTTGGTTTTCAGTTGATGATTTTGGCAAAATCAGATCTTCAATCAAGGCACAAATAAGCTTACTTTCTTCCAAATTTGCATGTTGCTGAATTTGACGCAAACTTTTTTGAAGATGTAATTCTTTCTGTAAAACCTCGTAAAAGTCTGTAAATTGTTTCAATTGCTGAATGTTTTGATTTAAATTTTGATTTAAATCTAGATGACGCCAACCTGACAAATCTAAATGATAAGCACGACTTTGATCTAAAATTTTGCGTAAACCATGCGTGTCATATTGATCAAAGAGTTTGAGATCTTGAAATTCATGTGATGCACGCGGCAAATTAATATATTCAGCTAATACACGTGTGGCTTGAGTATATCCACAGCCACGTCGTTCTGTTTGATGTGAGTAATGCTCATTCAGCATTTCTGTCAATTTTTCTGACAAAGGATATGCATGCTCCTGAAAGAGCCGAACAACTTCATGTGCAGTAGCAGTCATGTATTTAACCAATCAAATCTGTGATTCAATTATAGATTTAAAATAACACTTATGAGTTGATTGACTTCTACTAAACTATTGAAATTATGCAAATAAAAATACACTAAGCAGAAAATTCACCAACCATTGCACAATTTATTTAGACAGACTGCTGCATTTTAATCCAATCTAATGGATCAACTGCATATTTTCAGTTCAATATCGCTGCGGAGGAATCGAATAACTCCCTGTTATATGTGCAACAGGCTCATCCACACCTGCTGAATACACCAACACCTCACCATAAATTATACTTTTACCCACTTTTAACAATCGACACTCGCCTATTAAGTCTTTATTGGCTTCGGGCTTTCTTAAAAAATTAATATTCATATTGGTCGTGACCGCAAGTCCCACGATCCCAATCTCCCCCAATATTGCCACATATAGCGCAAAGTCAGCCAAAGTCATCATGGTTGGGCCAGAAATCGTATTGCCCGGTCTTAGATCTTGTTCTGTGACATGCCAAATTAAGGTCGCGGTTTGCTGTCCAACTTCTTGAATCGTGCAGTTTTTTAAACTTGGGGCAAATTCACGTTGTAAAAAATCAATAATCGCCTGCTTTCGATGCGGCATAAAAAAATCATCCATCACTTATGCTATGAATGATTTTTAAATCAATTACCTAACAAATACTATTGCATTTTAGATCTGCTGTAGTTGCGATAATGCCTGTTGGAATACATGCTCAGGTGTTTGGGTTGCGTCAAGGCGTTTCATTCGTTCAGGGTGCGTTTGATGAATCTCAGCAAAACCTGATCTTACTTTCTCAAAGAAAGTTGCTTTCTCTTGTTCAAAACGGTCTAAAGCACCACGCTCTCTTGCTCTTAACATTCCTGTTTCAATCGGTGCATCAAGCCAAAAAGTAATATCCGGTATACGCGCAACAAAACTTGCATTTAAGACATTGAGCTTGTCACGATCTAAACCACGTCCTGCACATTGATAAGCAAAACTCGAATCGGCAAAACGATCACATAAAACGATTTTACCTTCTGCCAATGCAGGTAAAATCACGCGCGCCAAATGCTGTGCGCGTGCCGCATACATCAGCAATAACTCAGTGTCATTACTCATGGTTTCTTCGTGGTTCACCGAAAGTAACAGTGAGCGAATTTGCTCTGCCATAGGTGTGCCACCCGGCTCACGTGTAAGTACGACATTTTTACCCAAATTTTGGAAATGATCATGTAATTTACGAATGAGTGTAGTTTTACCCACACCTTCCGTGCCTTCAAAGCTAATAAACATGCTCACTCCTTAGTTTTTCGCACGAATTACAGATAAATATTCTTGTACCGCGCGGTTATGGTCTGACAAATTACTGCTAAATTTATGACCACCGTTACCTGTTGCCACGAAATAGATGTTATTTGACGCATCTGGATGCATCGCGGCTTCAATAGCTTTTTGACTTGGCAAAGCAATCGGCGTTGGTGGTAAACCATTAATCGTATAAGTGTTATATGCTGTAGGTGTACGTAAATCTTGGCGAGTGATATTGCCTTGGTATTTATCGCCCATACCGTAAATCACAGTTGGATCTGTTTGCAAACGCATCCCTTGTTTGAGACGACGCACAAATACACCAGACACTTGTTCAAGCTCACTATCAATACTGGTTTCTTTTTCAATAATCGATGCCATGATCAAGGCTTCATATTTATCTTTATACGGTAAATTTTGAGCTCGATTGTTCCAAGCCTGATCTAAGGCTTTGATTTGTCTGTTATACAAATCCTTCAAAATTTTGCGATCAGACTCGCCTTTTGCAAAGAAATAAGTATTCGGAGCAAATAAACCTTCAGGATGTGAATACGGAATGCCGAGCTCTTTTAAAATTTGTGCATATGGTAAATGACTGATGTCATGTGTCACCAAAGGGTCATTTTTTAAAGCATCTATCAATTGCTTAAATGTCGTCCCTTCGATCACTAAAATTCGATTCATTTGCGCATTTTCAGAGTTAGAAATCAGTTTCATGACTTCACGCACGCTCATGCCTTCATGGATTTCATATACACCCGCTTTCAGGGTGTCATTGATCATGAACTTTTGGTACAACTTCAAAATAATAGGAAAATGAACTTGTTTCTCTTTGGCCAGTCGGTCAATAAGTCCTGAATAGGTATCCCCTGCACCAATCGCCAACATTTGCTTTTTGCCTTCCACGGGATAGGCTTTAAATAAACTCGACCACAGTAAAATCGCCACAAGTACAACGATACCAAGTAGCACAACCAAACATGCTTTAAATGGAAAACCTGCTTTGGCAGATTTTTTCTTATTTGTTTTTTTAGACACGGTGGACATATTAACGAATCTGACTTAATTGAAGTGTTCGGAAAAGTTCAATACAAGCTTGAACATCTAACTCAACTCCATTCAGAGTTGATGCAATTTTCATGGGACTTAAGGCATTACAGAAAAAAACACTCTGAAAATGCGTAATTTCATCCATATTGACGTGACGTTGAGTACATGGAATCTGAAGCTGCTGCATCCGTTTTAAAATTTCTGCACGCATGACACCATGTACGCCATTATAACGAAGTTCGGGCGTAATCCATCCTTCATTTGTGCGAATAAAACAATTACTGCTCACACCTTCAACAACTGTACCTTGTACATCCGTCACCAAAGCTTCGCCCCATGGGGTTTGATCCAACTCTGCTTTGAGCATGACTTGTTCTAATCGATTTAAGGACTTTAAGCCCACCAAACTTGGCATGGTTAACCCAATAGCTTGATGTAATACACCACTTTCGACAGTTTCGTACTCAAAATCTGCAACGGTTTTAGGGTAATAAAACACCCAAACATCTGCTGGATGCTTAGGCAAACTATAGCCACGCTGACCGATACCACGACTCAACACAATTTTTAAAGTGCCATTAACGACATCTTGTTTACGTAACAATTTTAAAGTGTCTTCAATAAGGTTTAAATCTGCATTTAGCTTTAATCGCTCATTGCTCAATTTTAATCGTGCAATATGCAAAGCTAAAAGTTCTATTTGTCCTTGGCGAATACGTGCCGTGCTAAAACAACCATCGCCATAGTGAAAGGCTCGATCAAGTAAATTAACTTGTTCTATTTGCTGCGCATTTTTAAAACACTGCATACGTCGTCATCCCAATTACATCACTTTATTTTAAAAAATAATCGCTCAGCATATATTTCTTTTTTGTTCATATTAAATTCTTTTTTAATTATTTTTTCTGCATAAAAACTACAGATATTCTTGCCTCATCCAACAAAACATGTATAAAAATTGAGGACAACATGAATCTATCGAAATTAAAACTTGGGGTTTTGGCTGCATTCATTTCTGCCACAGCATTCAGTGCATCTGCCAAAGATTTCTTAAATGTGTCATATGATCCAACCCGTGAATTGTATGACAACTTCAATAAAGACTTTAGTGTTTACTGGAAAAAAACCACAGGCCAAGACATTAACTTTAAACAATCTCATGGTGGCTCAGGCAAACAGGCTCGTGCAGTTATTGATGGTCTAGATGCAGATGTAGTTACGTTGGCTTTGGCTGCAGATATTGATGAAATTGCTGCACGTGGTTTAGTTGCAAAAGACTGGCAAAAAAAATTCCCACAAAACTCAACGCCATATACATCGACTATTGTGTTCTTAGTGCATAAAGGCAATCCGAAAGGCATTAAAGACTGGGGCGATTTAATTAAACCGGGTGTCGACATTATTACCCCGAACCCAAAAACATCGGGTGGTGCACGCTGGAACTATCTAGCAGCGTGGGCTTGGGCCAAACACCAAGCAGGTGGTAATGATACAAAAGCCCAAGAATTTGTCCGCCAAATCTATAAGCAAACCAAAGTCCTCGACTCAGGCGCACGTGGTGCAACAACTACATTCGCAGAACGTGGTATTGGTGACGTGTTATTGGCTTGGGAAAATGAAGCACATTTGGCAGTTCGTGAACAGCCGGGTAAGTTTGAGATTGTGACCCCTTCACTTTCTATCTTGGCCGAGCCACCTGTTGCGATTGTAGAAAAAAATGCCAAGAAAGATGGCAATGAAAATTTAGCCAAAGCGTATTTAAATTATTTGTACTCACCTGCGGGTCAAACCATTGCAGCGCAGAACTATTATCGTCCACGAAATGCTGCAGTATTGGCAAAATATAAATCCGTCTTTAAACCTTTAAAATTAGTGACTATTGATAAAGAGTTTGGTGGTTGGAGCAAAGTACAGAAAAAACATTTTGAAAATGGTGGCGTCTTTGACCAAATCGTGAAGACCAATAATTCCAAATAATGCTTTAAATACCGAAAAGCATCTTCCTTTCGCATAAGGTCGATGCTTTTTTTTCGTAGATACGCATATTATCTTTTTTATTCATATAAAATTCGTTTTTAATTATTTTTTATGCATAAAGATTGGCGCTATTCTTCACCCATGTTACAGACAAAGTAAAAATTATTGAGGTTCACATGAGTATTTCCGCAAAATTAAAATTGGGTGTTCTTGCTGCCGTCATCTCGACAGTTTCTTTTGGCGCAGCTGCAAAAGACTTTTTAAACGTATCTTACGACCCAACGCGTGAACTCTATGAAAGTGTGAATAAAGACTTCAGTAAATATTGGGAAAGCCGTACAGGTCAAAAAATTAATTTTAAACAATCTCACGGCGGTTCAGGTAAACAAGCGCGTGCCGTCATTGATGGCTTAGATGCCGATGTGGTGACTTTAGCACTGGCAGCAGATATTGATGTGATTGCAGAAAAAGCCAAACTTTTACCTGCAGATTGGCAAAAGAAACTTCCGCAAAACTCAACGCCATATACCTCAACTATTGTGTTCTTAGTACGCAAAGGCAACCCAAAAGCGATTAAAGATTGGGGCGATCTAGTTAAACCAGGCGTGGGTATTATTACCCCAAACCCGAAAACCTCAGGCGGTGCGCGTTGGAACTATTTAGCAGCATGGGCTTGGGCAAAACATCAAGCGGGTGGTAATGATACAACGGCTCAAGAATTTGTCCGTAAGATTTATAAAAACACCAAAGTACTCGATTCAGGCGCACGTGGTTCGACTACGACCTTTGCTGAACGTGGTATTGGTGATGTATTGCTGGCTTGGGAAAATGAAGCACATTTAGCGATTCGTGAACAACCGGGTAAGTTTGAAATTGTGACTCCTTCACTTTCAATTTTAGCTGAGCCCCCTGTTGCTGTTTTAGAAAAAAATGCAGAGAAAAAAGGTAATCTTTATTTAGCCAAAGGTTATTTAAACTTCCTTTATTCACCACGTGGTCAGCAAATCGCAGCTCAGAACTTTTACCGTCCACGTAACGCTACAACGCTTGCACAATACGCATCAGTCTTTAAGCCACTTAAACTCGTAACCATTGATAAAGAATTTGGTGGTTGGGATAAAGTCCAAAAAGCACACTTTGAAAATGGCGGCGTGTTTGACCAAATCGTCAAAGCCAACAATGGAAAATAAGACCATTCATTGACTGAATCAGGAGAACTTGACATGACACATACAGTAATTGTCCCGGGTGTAGGCGGTAGTGAACACGCACATTGGCAATCTTGGTTACAACGTCAGCTCATGTCTAGCTCTCGTGTTCAGCAAAAAGACTGGAATCATCCTGTACTAAAAGACTGGATTAAACAATTTGTTCAAACCGTACGACCTTTACAGGGTGAAATTCAAATTGTGGCGCATAGCTTTGGTTGTTTAACCACGGTGGCAGCATTGGCCTTGTATCCAGAACTCAATAAAAAAATCAAAAATTTAGTTTTGGTTGCGCCAGCCAATCCAGCACGCTTTGGAGAAAACGGCTTTGCACGCGACAGTACGACGGATTACAAAGCATTTTTTCATCAATTAAGTATTCGTGTGCCGACAACGATGTTGATTAGTGAAAATGATCCTTGGCTTGGCTTTGAAGATGCAAAACAACTTGCTGATGCTTGGAAGCTTTACCCTGTGAATATGGGTGCTGTGGGTCACATTAATGTTGCATCAGGTTTTGGACCGTTTCCTGAAATTTTCAATTACTTAATTTCAGAAAACCACATGAAACATATCAGCTTTACTGATGAAAACAAGTATTTATTTCAATTTGCTTTTTAAGTACTGAGCATTAAGCTTGTCGCAAAATCATTTATTCAATTTTGCTGACCTTTTAAGTCAGCTTTTCTCATTTTGAGGAGTCATCATGTCGCAGCGATCCCGAGTGCTGCCAGGATTTGGTCTTTCTCTAGGCTTTACCCTAGCGTATTTATCCTTAATTGTGCTCATTCCCCTTTCGGCCGTATTTATTAAATCTTTAGGTATCGGTTGGGATGGACTATGGGAAATTTTAAGCTCAGAACGTATTTTAAAATCGTTACAACTGAGTTTTAGTGCCGCCATTATTGCTGCGTTAGTCAATGTGGTTTTTGGTTTGCTCTTAGCATGGTGTTTGGTTCGTTATACCTTCCCGGGTAAACGTATTGTCGATGCATTGGTTGATTTACCTTTTGCATTGCCAACTGCCGTTGCGGGTATTGCATTAACTTCGTTATATGCACCGACTGGTTGGATCGGTCAGTACCTTGAACCTATTGGCATTAAAGTCGCATATACCCCGATCGGTATTACCTTGGCTCTCATCTTTATTGGTATTCCTTTTGTGGTTCGTACTGTACAGCCTGTACTGAGTGATCTAGAAACTGAACTTGAAGAAGCAGCTTCGGCACTGGGCGCAAACCGCTTTCAGATCGTGACCAAAGTGATCTTACCTATTCTATTTCCTGCGCTGTTAACAGGTTTTGCTTTGGCCTTTGCACGCGGTGTGGGTGAGTATGGTTCGGTGATTTTTATCGCAGGAAACCAACCCTTCAAAACTGAAATTGCCCCATTGATGATCATCTCTCGCCTTGAAGAATATGATTATGCAGGTGCGACCACGATTGCGGTTGTGATGCTGGTGATTTCTTTTGCCATTTTATTCTTAATTAACTTGGTTCAAGCATGGGCAAGTCGCCGTACAGGGAGAACTGCACGATGAATACGAACAGTAATGCGCTTGCGGAAAAATTACAGTCGCGTGATGCAACGCGTGAACCGACATGGGTTCGTTATACCCTGATCATCATTGCTTTAATTTTCTTCTTAAGCTGCCTGATTCTGCCATTGGTTTTGGTTTTCGTTGAAGCCTTTAAACAAGGTGTTGGCGTTTACTTCCAAGCACTGGTTCATCCAGATACATTATCTGCGGTGAAACTAACATTACTAACAGCTGTGATTGCCGTACCGCTAAACGTGGTCTTTGGTGTAGCTGCGGCATGGTGTGTTGCCAAGTTTAATTTCCGTGGTAAATCTATTTTAACCACGATAATTGATATGCCATTTTCAGTCTCTCCGGTCATTGCTGGCTTAATGTTGGTACTGATTTTTGGTACTCAAGGTTGGTTAGGCGGCTGGCTAATGGATAACGACATCAAAATTTTATATGCCGTTCCAGCCATCGTCCTTGCTACTGTGTTTATTACCGTTCCTTTTGTGGCACGTGAGTTGATTCCATTAATGGAAGCTCAAGGAACAGAGGAAGAAGAAGCAGCAATCGTATTGGGTGCTTCAGGCTGGCAGACATTCTGGAAAGTGACACTTCCAAATATCAAATGGGGCTTAATCTACGGCGTGATTCTATGTAATGCACGTGCAATGGGTGAGTTTGGTGCTGTTTCTGTGGTTTCAGGTCACATTCGTGGCGAAACCAACACCTTACCGCTACACGTAGAAATCCTTTATAACGAATATACCTTTAGTGCTGCTTTTGCTGTGTCTTCACTATTAGCGCTCTTGGCGATTGTGACCCTGATTTTAAAAACATGGGTTGAACTACGTCAGGAACGACAAGACAAGCGTAAAGAAGATTCACAAGTTTCTTAAGGAATGACCTCATGAGTATTCAAGTAAAAAATATTGAAAAACACTTTGGTGCATTCCATGCACTTAAAAATATCTCTTTAGATTTCCCTGATGGCCAGCTCGTTGCGTTGCTTGGCCCATCAGGCTGTGGTAAAACCACCCTGCTCCGTATCATTGCAGGACTTGAATCTGCTGATGGCGGTCAAGTCATTCTAGAAGGTGAAGATGCCACTAAAGTTCATGTCCGTGAACGTGAAGTTGGTTTTGTATTCCAACATTATGCACTATTCCGTCATATGACCGTATTTGACAACATTGCTTTTGGTTTACGCGTACGCCCACGTGCAACACGCCCATCTGAAGCCGAGATCAAAAAACGGGTTACTCGTTTGCTTGATCTTGTTCAGCTTGGTTTCTTGGCTGACCGTTACCCAGCTCAGCTTTCAGGTGGTCAACGTCAACGTATTGCCTTAGCACGTGCATTAGCGGTTGAGCCGCGTGTGTTATTACTGGATGAACCTTTTGGTGCATTGGATGCCAAAGTTCGTAAAGAATTACGCCGCTGGTTACGTACCTTACATGACGAACTCCACATCACCTCTATTTTCGTGACCCATGACCAAGAAGAAGCGCTTGAAGTGGCCGATCAAATCATTGTGATGAACAAAGGCAACGTAGAACAGATTGGCTCGCCACGTGAAGTTTATGAAAAACCTGCAACACCGTTTGTATTTGACTTTTTAGGTCAAGCCAACCGTTTTGAAGGTCAAAATAGCAATGGCCTTATTCAAATTGGTGAAGACCGAATTTTGTTGCCACAAAATGCCAATGCACCGCAAGGCAATGTCATTGCCTTTGCCCGTCCGGATGAACTGCATATTCATGCACAGCCGCAAGAAAATGCCATCCAAGCGACTTTTGTACGTGAGCTTTGGATTGCAGGTAAAGTCATTGCTGAACTGCATGACCGCCAAGGCAATTTGATCGAAATTTCATTAACGGCAGATGAAGCGAAAGCGCATCAATTCCGCCCAAATCAAACGGTATGGTTAAGTGCAACGAACTTGCATTTATTTGAAAACCAAGTTGCATAAAACAAAAAAGTTGGGGCCTTCACAAGCCCCACTTGCTTTTAAGGTAAAATAAAATTATGAATTTCCAACAATTAAGAATTATTCGAGAAACCGTACGTCAGAATTTTAATTTAACAGAAGCGTCTGCTGCACTTTACACCTCGCAGTCTGGCGTGAGTAAACACATCAAAGATCTAGAAGATGAACTTGGTGTACAGCTGTTTATCCGTAAAGGTAAACGTCTACTCGGTTTAACCGAACCAGGCCAGTCATTATTGGGTATCGTTGAACGCATGCTCGTAGATGCAGATAATATTAAACGTCTGGCAGATGACTTCAACAAAGTAGATGAAGGGACATTGACGATTGCGACCACACATACGCAAGCACGTTATGTCTTGCCGCCGATTGTGAACCAATTTAAAAAAGAATTTCCAAAAGTTCATCTAATTTTGCAACAAGCAAGCCCTGTTGAAATTACAGAAATGCTCCTTCAAGGTGAAGCGGATATAGGGATCGCAACCGAATCATTAACCAATGAAGATAACCTGGCAAGCGTGCCTTACTACAACTGGC
The DNA here is from genome assembly GCF_013419925.1 of Acinetobacter sp. YH12045. NCBI lineage: Bacteria > Pseudomonadati > Pseudomonadota > Gammaproteobacteria > Moraxellales > Moraxellaceae > Acinetobacter > Acinetobacter sp. YH12045. The sequence continues at coordinate 162,601 of NZ_VOZE01000002.1, forward strand.
AACACAGCATCATTACGCCTAAAGAGCACCCACTGACCCAAAAATCAAATATCACCATTGAAGATTTATCGAACTATCCAATTATTACCTATCACGGTGGTTTTACAGGTCGTTCAAAAATTGATAAAGCCTTTGAAGATTCAGGCTTTGATGTTGATATCGTGATGTCTGCACTTGATGCAGACGTTATTAAAACCTATGTTGAACTCAATATGGGGGTTGGTATTGTCAACGATGTGGCATACGACCCAGAGCGTGACTACCGTTTAAAACAAATTCCAACGGATATTTTTGGGGTTAATACTACTTGGATTGCTGTTCGCAAAGGACATTTGCTACGTGGTTATGGCTATGAATTTATTTCTTTATGCTCACCTGATGCCGACATCAAAGCGTTGAAAAAAGTCGCTTACCCAGAAGACTGATAGGCCAATTGACGAATTAAAGAGGACACCTGCTGTCCTCTTTTTTTTGGTAAATTCATATTTTATCTAAGTTTTCTTGGCTTTATTTTTAATTTTGATTAAAATACGCTCAACACAATAAAAATTAAAAATTCATTACTTCCGACCCATACGCCAGGACTTTATGAAAAATCAATTCGTCGCAGTGGCAGTCGGTATCGTCTGCCCCATACAGATCATTTATGCAGCAGGAATAGAAAACTCAGATCAATCGATCTCGGCCTTTCTTGAACCCGGAAATTATACTGAAGCCAGCTTCGCTTACGTCGATGCTCAAATTGACGGGAAAGTACAGAACCAAGTTTTAATTAGTGAGTTGGGCATTACTGATTTTTCTACAGGGAATCTCGCCCATCAACAATTTTCTGGGAAATTTGCACTTAAAATTCAACCGCATGAAAATATTTCTGCGGGGGTAATTTATGAGCAACCCTTTCATACCGATATCAGTTATCAATATAGTCCTCGCTTACCCGATGGCTCAAATATCGATATTGAAAGCGCCGATATTAACTTTAGAACGCATAACCTAACTGGACTGGTAGGCTATCAACCCAATAAAAATTGGAATATTTATAGTGGTTTAAGCCTACAAAAATTTAAGGGTGATTTAAAAATATCTGGGCAACAATATGCTGCTCTCAATGGCTACCATGTTGATCTAAAACAAGATGAAGCGCTAGGCTGGCTGCTCGGTTTCAGCTATCAAATCCCTGAATACGCTATTAAAACCAGCCTAACCTATCGTTCAAAAGTCAAACATAACAATAAAACCTCTGAATCAACTTTGTATTCAAATGGTCCTTTTCAGTTAGTCCCTGACACCCATACATCCATTCAAACACCACAAAGCGTCAATTTTGAATTTCAAACAGCTGTTAGCTCACATAATGTTGTATATGGCACAGTTCGTTGGATAAATTGGAAAGATTTTAGCATTCAACCACCGCAGTTTAATGCTGTGCTTCAATATGCAGCACTCGATCCGCAATACCGTGATTTAGCGGATATCCAATTGGTGGAATATCAAAAAGATCAATGGTCAGGAAAATTGGGGATTGCACATCAATTTAATCCCAGCTGGCTCGCTGCAGCAGAGTTTATTTGGGATAACGGGACAGGAAATGCGGCGTCTACCTTAAACCCGAGTGATGGCTATCGAGGTTTAGGTTTAGGTGTGATGCACGAATTTAACCCGAACAATTTTCTAGCGAGTGGCCTGTATTATATGAAGTTCTCAAAACCATCGAATACAGAAACATCGCATATTTCAGGTCTTGCTAGTGTCTCAGACAATGATGCCATGATCTATGGACTGAAATTTGGTCACAGATTTTAAACGCAGTCTAAAAACAAAAAAAACGAGCCGAAGCTCGTTTTTTTATTTCAGTAAGAACTTACCAATGGTAGCTCACACCTACTTTACCTACTGGAAGCCATTCGTATTTGTCATCTTGTTCAATGCTACGTTCATGGTCAGCAAGTAATTCACGGTCAGCAGCAGTACCACCAACAGCCGTTAATTTTGCAGTTGGGTTACCAGTGTAATAAGCACCCACTTCACCGAATACGCCCCAGTTTTTATTCAATTTTGGTGCAAAACCAAGACCTAGGTATGGTGCGATATCGTTATCGTAAGATACTTTACCGTTTAGACGTTCGAAAGAAGTTTCTTTACCATCAATTTCGATTTCACCGCTTTTCGCTGTAGATTTCAAACCATATTCAGTGTCGATATAACCTACACCCGCAGCAACATAAAGACCTTGAGCCCATGGATTAGCACTTGCACCCCAAGGACGTACTTCTGCATTTAAGTAACCAACTTTGTTATCCATATCCATGTCGTATTTTACGCCATCTACAGATAAGTCATCTGACCATGAAATATCACCACCGTTATAACCTAATGCAAGGCCGACGTATGGGTTCGCAGTCCAAAGTAACGCACCACCATAACCAGTCGTACCCACTTCTAGACGAGCGCCAGTTGGGATAAGTTGGTTTTGATCAAATGCATAGCCATCATGAACTACAGAGGTATCTGCCATTGCAGTACCTGCAGCAGTAAGTAGAGCAGCTACTGTTAATAAACGTAATGATTTCATGTGTTTCTCCTCAAAATAAACTGTTATTCAGATTTCTACAGTCTTGTTATATGGCACATGTTAAAAGGAAACTCCGCTTAACTTTTATGCAAATTTACTGATTTTTTGTTAACTTTTGATACATTTAGATTTTAATATTGATTAATAAAGAGTTTTTGTTTGATTTTTTTAAACATAATAATGATGCTTGAGAACAATTCTGTATATTTTGCGTATTTTTTATACAAATTTTATGAAAGTGCTACATCTATCACCCTTAGTTTCTTGGTTTTAGCGCTTGCTTAATAATTAATTCCGATCCTAGGCCGATTTACCATCTATTTTTGACTCGATTTAGTGTAAAATCTTGGAAAATTTTTTTCTGGATGGAAGAACATGTCTCAGCTTTCAACAATCATTGAACAAGCGTTTGAAGACCGTGCTAATTTCACTGCAGCTGACTGTCCTGCTGAAGTACGTGCAGCAGTAGAAGAAGTGATCGCTGGCCTAGATAACGGTACATTACGTGTTGCTGAAAAAATTGATGGTGAATGGATTGTTCATCAATGGGTGAAAAAAGCCGTTTTGCTTTCATTCAAATTGAACGACAACAAACCAATGGAAGCTTGTGACTTACGCTTCTATGACAAAGTTGATACTAAGTTCTCTGACTGGACTGAAGAACAATTTAAAGCTGCTGGTGTACGTGTAGTACCACCTGCTGTGGCGCGTAAAGGTTCTTTCCAAGCGAAAAATGTTGTATTGATGCCTTCATATGTCAATATTGGTGCATACGTTGACGAAGGTACTATGGTTGATACATGGGCAACTGTTGGTTCATGTGCTCAAATTGGTAAAAATGTTCACTTATCTGGTGGCGTTGGTATTGGTGGTGTTCTTGAACCGCTTCAAGCAAACCCAACAATCATTGAAGACAACTGCTTTATCGGCGCGCGTTCTGAAATCGTTGAAGGTGTAATCGTAGAAGAAGGTTCTGTGATTTCAATGGGCGTATTCATTGGTCAATCGACTAAGATTTATGACCGTGAAACTGGCGAAATCCATTACGGCCGTGTTCCTGCTGGTTCTGTTGTGGTTTCTGGTAGCTTGCCGTCTAAATGCGGTACATACAGCCTCTACGCTGCAGTAATCGTGAAAAAAGTTGACGCGAAAACTCGTGCGAAAACAAGCTTGAACGAATTATTACGCGAAGACTAAGTCTTTATTTAAGCGGAGCATTCGTGTTCCGTGGAGCCTCTATCGCTCCTCGTCTCTACGGTTAGCAATGATCGTAGAGATTTTTTGTTTTTTTATATCTGGTTAATTTTGTTATGAGTACCCTTCGATCTTCCGCTATTCCTGTTTCTGATCCGTCTGCGGGTTTACGTATTACGGAGATTTTTTATTCATTGCAAGGTGAAGCCAATACCGCAGGTTTGCCTACGGTCTTTATTCGTTTAACGGGCTGTCCTTTACGTTGCACTTATTGTGATACAACCTATTCATTTGAAGGCGGTGAACGCCAATCATTAGAAGAAATTATTCAAACCACTTTAGATTTTAAAACCCCTTATATTTGCGTGACGGGTGGTGAGCCACTTGCTCAACCGAACGCCCTTCCTCTCATGACTCGTCTGGCCGATTTAGGCTGCGAAGTCTCTTTAGAAACCAGTGGTGCTTTAGATATGTCTAAAGTTGACCCGCGTGTTTCAAAAGTTATGGATTTAAAAACCCCGACATCGGGTGAAGTTGCACGAAACTTGCTTAGCAACTTCGATCATTTAACACCACATGATCAAATCAAATTTGTGATTTGTAATCGTGAAGACTACGAATGGTCAAAACAGCAAGTTGAGCGCTATCAGCTAAACGAAAAAGTCAGCACCATTTGGTTCTCTCCTGCCTTTGCCGTTGAGAAAGGCGCTGTTCGCTTACCTCAACTTGCACGTGATTTAGCACAATGGATTTTAGAAGACCATCTCCCTGTTCGCTTCCAATTGCAATTACATAAGTTGCTTTGGAACGATGAAACTGGTCGTTAATTTTTAAAGAATTATTTGGAGTAATGCATATGCGCCCTCGTGCCATAGTTTTATTGTCTGGCGGCTTAGACTCAACCACTTGTTTAGCTTGGGCTCAAGCACGTTATGAATGTATCGCCTTAAGTTTTATGTATGGTCAACGTTCTACGACAGAACTGGATGCTGCTCGTGAGTTAACTAAGCAGGCTGGTGTAGAACATCGTGTCATTAATATCGATTTAGGTAACTTAGGCGGCTCTGCGTTAACTGACCATAGCATTGAAGTTCCTGATCATGAACAAGCCGGTATTCCTGTAACTTATGTACCAGCGCGTAACACGATTTTCTTGTCATATGCTTTAGCTGCGGCGGAAGTTTTTGGTGCAGAAGCGATTGTCATTGGTATTAATGCAGTTGATTACTCAGGCTATCCAGACTGCCGTCCAGAGTTTATCGAAGCATTTGCCAACATGGCTCGCCTTGCAACAAAGGTTGGCGTTGAAGGAAAACCACTTAAATTTGAAACACCTCTGTTACATTTATCCAAAGCAAATATCATTCGCTTAGGTATAGAACATGGCGTAGACTACAGTCAAACGGTGTCTTGCTATCAAGCAGATGACCAAGGTCGTGCTTGCGGTAAATGCGATAGCTGTCGTCTTCGTAAACAAGGTTTCGTTGACGCAGGTGTTGAAGATCCGACACGTTACATACCGAAATAACAAGGTAGGGTTTATGAAAAATTTAAAATCAAACATTATTCTTTCTGCTGCTTTCTCTGCAGCTGCATTGTTTGCTTCAGTTGCACACGCTGACAACGACAAGCTTCAACAAGCATATAAGAGCACTAACGTAAAATCTTCGTTAATTAATGTTTGTAAAGAAGAAACTGGCAAAGGTAAAAAACTAACTGCCGCTGAAGTTAGCAAATACTGTACTTGTGCTGTTGAAGCAGATGGTCGCTTAACCAATGCTCAAAAATGGGAAATCCAAAGCACAATCAACCAGAAGAAAAGCCCTGCAACACTCGCTTTTGTTCAAAAACAAAATAAAGACCTTCAAGCATGTTTCGGTCCTCAGTTAACAGGTAAATTAAAAACCTTAACTGAAGAAGCAATGAAATCTGCTCAAGCGAAAAAATAATTTTTCGTCTTAGAAAAGCCTGCAAATGCAGGCTTTTTTATTGCTTTAAGTTCAAAGTAAATTCTGTATGATGGTCATATTTCACATACTTTGTTTAAGCCCGTTTAGGGATAAGACATGAAAAAGGAAATCTTCATGACTGAAATTAGCTTACCAAATCAAACCTTCCCAACCACCTCAGGTGAAGTCAACCTTGCCGCACTTAACAATGACTGGCTGATCGTCTACTTCTACCCTAAAGATTCAACACCAGGATGTACGACGCAAGCTATTGGGTTTTCATGCTTAAAAGATCAGTTTGATGCGCTTAATACACCAATCTACGGTATTTCTCGTGACTCGGTTAAAGCTCATCAAAACTTCACTGAAAAGCAAAATCTAAGCATTGATTTAATCAGTGATAAAGAAGAAGTGCTATGTCAGCATTTTGATGTAATTAAAGAAAAAAATATGTATGGCAAAAAGGTTATGGGCATCGAACGTTCAACCTTTATTTTCCATGACGGTAAGCTGGTAAAAGAATATCGTAAAGTCAAAGCCGCAGGCCATGCAGAACAAGTCCTAGAAGATTTAAAAGCATTACACGCTGCATAAAAGTAATGATTTGAGCCTGCTCCTATAGGATTGGGCTCAAATTTAATGAGGACATCTAACTAGAGCAATAATGAAATTGCAATTCCCCACATCACAACGCCAATAATAAAGTCTAAAACTCTCCATGCCTTTGCACTTTGGAAGAACGGTAATAAATAGCGCGCGCCAAATCCAAGGACAAAGAAAAACACCCATGAAGCTGTAATTGCCCCAATCGCAAAATATACTGCGGTTGACTCAAACTTCGTGGAAATAGACCCAATCAGCACAACCGTGTCGAGATATACATGTGGATTTAACCACGTTAAAGCCAAGCAAATCAGTACCAACTTCAATAATTTGGTTTCATTCTTTTCACTAGGCGCTAAACTGCTCGAAGTTTTAAAGGCTTGCAGAAAATGCTGTGCCCCATAAACTGCTAAAAACGTTGCGCCCAGATATTTCGCTCCATTAACAATTTCAGGGTGACTTTCAACCAATTGGGAGAATCCGAGCACACCTAGTAAGATGAGTATCGAATCAGAAGCAGCACAAATAGCGCAGAGCCAAAAGACATACTGCTTTTTTAACCCCTGCTTGAGAATAAACGCATTTTGCGCACCAATCGCGATAATTAGGCTAAATCCAATTGCGAGCCCTTGCATATAACTGTGCAACATTTTTAACTACACTTTCAAAGCTTTAAATGAATGTTGCTATTATCCAAGCTTATTGCTAAAAATAAGTATTTATAAATAAATATCAATATAACTGAGTTTTTCTTAGTTTATAGAATTTCTAATGCTTATAGGTGACTCATGTTACAAAGCAAACATAGTGAAGCTTTTCTTGCGGTTGCTGAAACAGGAAGCTTTGAACAAGCAGCACTGCGTTTAAACATTACGGCATCTGCGGTCACGCTCAGGCTGCAAACCTTAGAAAAGAAATTAGGTCATGTACTCATTGTACGTGAACGACCCTGCCGCCCAACGCTTGCAGGTCAATCTTTATTGCATTATTTACAACACAGCAAATTACTAGAACATAATTTTCTGCAAAATCTAACAGGACAAACAGCGAATGCTTTCTATCAAGTCAATATTGCAACCAATGCTGACTCACTTGCGACATGGTTGCTTCCGCTACTCAAAGATCTCTTAATTGAAGAAAAAATCATGATTCATTTTCAGGTCGATGATCAGTCACAAACACATCATTTATTAGAAGCTGGTTTGGTCAATGCCTGTGTCACAACAGAATCGGAAGCCATGAAAGGCTGCGTTGCAGAATATCTGGGAGAAATGCATTATCGGTTTGTGGCAACCCCTGATTTTATCCAAAGGTGGTTCGGTCAAGGCGTGACGCGAAATGCCTTAAGGGCTGCACCTGCACTGATTTTCAATGAGAAGGATGACCTGCATACGCAATCGATTCAAAAAAATTTCGGACTCAATCCTTCACAATATCCACATCATTTCATTCCCTCTTCAACAGCATTTTTTGATGCCATTACGATGGGCTTGGGCTACGGATGGTTACCCGACTATCAAAGTAAAGACTTATTGGCAGCAGGAAAATTGATCGAGCTTTCAACAGAACTCAGTATTGATTTAGCCTTGTATTGGCATCATTGGAACCAACAATCAATTCAATTACAGAAAATAACTGCTGTTATGCTACAACACGCCAAAGATCATATGTGTTAAACCCTGTAAGACTACGGTTATTCAAGCCGCCATTGGCCTTTGAGTTGTATTAATACTTGCTCACCTACTCCACCAAGTGCTTTACGCATACCAAAATCACTACGTTTAATGGTTGCTAAAGATTGAACATCCAACACTTTTGGATTTTGTGGACTAGGGGCAAGTGTGGTATCAAAGATCACAGGTTTAGTGATGCCACGAATGGTGAGATCCCCTCGAATCATATACTTGGCATAAGCGACTGGTTCGATTTGTTTACTGAAAAACTTCACGTGCTTAAATTCAGCAGCATCAAAATATTCGCTCCCCAAGATTAATCCTTTCAAGCTTGGGTTACTAAAACTGATGCTATCCACATCTAACACTAAATGCGCTGAACCTTTATGCGGAACTTCAGGATCAAACTTAAGATTCGACTGAACCTTATTAAAGCGGCCTTCTACAATAGACAGCCCCACAGATTTAATACCAAAAGTGACCTGACTATTAGGCGTTAGCGTCCATTCAGCAGCATGTAGGGGAAATACGCAACATAAAGCGAAGGCTCCCATATATTTTGCAAACGTTCCCTGACGCAAATTCATGTTTTTCTCCTGAATAAAATACAGCCTAAAAGCACTACAATGTTTATTTTTTTACTCCATTGTGGTGCTAGAAATTTAGCGTTTTTTTATAGCAGATTTGTTTTATCCTGAGTCATAAATTTGTGTTGAAGTTGTTTATAAATGTCTGTCTGTTGAAATTTTTGCAAAAAATCAATGGTACCTTTAGGAAAGGCATCTCGTTCAATTTCACCACGAAAATACGCTTCACGTACTGGTGTCGCAGAAATCGCCCCTTCTAGACTATCCAGCTCAACCATTTCCCACTCGGGGAAGAATTTTAAATAATAAGAAGAATCATCTTTAAAATGCCCGATCAAACCGACTTTTGCATTCGTTTCAACTACATCATCTACCAAAGATTTGACTAACTTTTGCCATTTTTCATCGTTATATACATCTATCACATGCACAAACTTGATTCGCTTCTGATCTTGCTCTGAAAAATTCGACAGGATCATCTGCTCACGTTCTACAGCCAAAAATGGATTTTTGATATTACGTTCATTTTGCGCCGAACCCAGTGCTAAAAGCACATATTGACTTTGTTGCAAGGCAATTTTAATGGTTTGCAGATGTGCTAAATGGAACGGCTGAAAACGCCCAATGAAAACCAAATAATCAAATGTATATTTCATATCAAATCAAACTTTTTATGAACTGAGCAGTTGTGCCACAGGCTGAAATATGCGACATAATGTCGAGCATAAAATCAAAACGAAACTTTTACGCAAGGATAGTACGATGACACTGAGCTGTATTCAACAACCCCATGAACATTTGAATGCGAATTTGGACAATGGCGTACTGACCTTAGCCATTAACCGACCTCAGGCGAAGAACGCGCTGTATACAGAATTATATTTGTGGATTGCAAAAGCATTAGATGAAGCTGATCAAGATACTTCAGTGCGTGTAGTTGTACTCCGTGGTCAAGATGCGGACTTCAGTGCGGGCAATGACATGCAAGATTTTATGAAATCCGCTGCTCAAAAAGGACAAGCTCCAGCTTCTGAAGGCGCACCGTTCATATTATTAAAATCTGCTGCTCAATTTTCTAAGCCGCTGATTGCTGCGGTTCGCGGTGTTGCCATTGGGATTGGTGTTACGATTCTGCTTCATTGCGATCTTGTCTACAGCGACAATACTGCCCTATTCCAAATTCCGTTTGTGAGCCTTGGTCTATCGCCTGAAGGTGCATCGAGCAAGCTATTGGTTCAACAAGCCGGCTACCATAAAGCGGCGGAATTACTGTTAACTGCTCAGAAGTTTGATAGTGCGACAGCGCTTTCAGCAAATTTGGTCAATAGCATTGAAGAAGATGCTTATGCGACAGCTGCGAAAAAAGCAGCACAGTTATCTGCACTTCCACTAGCATCTTTGGTTCAATCAAAAGCATTAATGAAACATAATGTAGATGAAATCGTGGCATGGATTGACCATGAAGCTGAAATTTTCATGGATCGAGTAGGCTCTCCAGAAATGATGGAAGCTGTTGCCGCCTTTATGCAAAAACGCAAACCTGACTTCTCTCAGTTCAATTAATGTTTTAATGGAACTAAAAAACCACTCATATTTGGGTGGTTTTTTTCATCTCAGCCCCAATCTATTTTCTAAATTAAAAAACTGGATGTTTCCACATGACTGCAGTATCACAAACTGAAACTAAACCTGAAAAGAAACGCTACTACGAGCCTGCGCCTGAAGGCATCGATATCGAGAATTTTAAAAAAGTTGTACAAAGCCGTCGTTCTGTACGTAAGTTTACCGACAAGGCCATTCCAAACGACGTTTTAGATGAATGCTTAGACCTCGCCTTGCTTGCACCCAATTCATCGAATTTACAACCGTGGACATTCTATGTCGTTCAGAACCCTGCAAAGAAAAAACAATTGGTGAAAGCTTGCTTAGGGCAATTGGCAGCGAAAACCGCTGCGGAATTGATCGTCTGTGTCGCGCGTACCGACCGTGTAGATGAAATGGCAAAACGGAATATTTCGGAATTTCCATTTCCTGAAGCACCTGCAGCGGTGCAGAAGTATTACAAGTTTATTCCTTATAACTATAAAACAGGTTACTTAAACGCACTAGGTAACTTTAAGAAAGTAGCTTTCAAAGTTGCACGTACACTGGATAAACAATTGCCTGTAACAGCTTTTAATGAAGCAGATGCCAAACTTTGGGCGAGCAAAACCACAGCATTGGCTTGTGAAAACTTAGTTTTGGCTTTACGTGCCTATGGTTTTGACAGTTGTATGATGGAAGGTTTTGATGAACCTTTGGTGAAGAAGATTTTAGGATTAAATGCCCAGCAATACCCAGTGATGGTGATTGGTGCAGGTGAACGTGCTAAAGATGGTGTATTCTTCCCTCAGTATCGTTTTGATCGTGAGCTGTTTATTCAGAAAATATAATTTGCTTTCAAAAGAATAGTCACAACCACAATTAGCTACGTGACTTTAGTTTATAACGCGTAGGTATTACGTTACTTTGAGGGGATCAAAGTAACCAAAATCCCTTGTTAGACAGAAGATTCATCCTTGAATCTCTGTCTAACGGGTGACATCCATGTCACCCTTCGTGTATCTACTTTTTTCTATAACTTAAAAATTTAAAAGCATCATTAAAATTGAATATCCACCATTTGAATAAACTCAAATGCCGGCTCTTCATAAGGATGACTTGCTTTTAAAGCCCTCGCTACCGCACTTGCCTTTTCTTCAGGCACGATGGTTTCCACTCGCCATTCAGGGATAGACTCTAGCTGCTCCAACTCACCAATAAATGGATTTGCACCTTTTACAGGTTTAAATTGCCCCTTCCCTAAAACTTGCCAAGCACAGTGTTCATAGTTTCCTATACCACCTGCTCCTGCTTCAAATACGGCCAGTTTAGTCGACTCTAGGTGAGACTCAGGTACATAATAAATCAGTTTTAACATTGGTTATTCCAGACGCTATTGTGCAGTTACATTATTTAAAGCACTGTAAATCATTTTCAATGCAACATTATTCGATGCATTCGGATAGGTTGCATATAAACCTAGTTTCGGTAATTCCACATCTGTTTGAATGACTTTGACCGAATCATTTAAAAATTTGAGTAAATATTCGGGCACAAAACTCAGGCCCATGCCCATATTAATCAAATTTAAATGCTGCATGACATTTGTTACCCACAGCATATGATCATGTTGATGCTGATCAAAAGGAATCAAGGCATTTAAGGTATCGTAAAACACAGGAGAAGCATTTTGCTCACACATAATAATGGTGTGATTTTTTAATTCTTGAAGTTTTAAGATTCGATCTGATGGATGCAGATGCGCTGCACCGACTAGATAGATCTGCTCACTTAAAACCTGAATATTCGTAAAGTCATCATGACTTAAGTGATAACGAGTAAAGCTAATATCCAATTCAGTATTTTTTAGTTTTTGAATCTGCTCTGTACACGTCAAGCTATGTAAATGAATTTTTAAATCTGGGATATGTTGTTTTAATTGCGCCAAAATACTCGGCATAATTTTCAATTCTGCGACATTTAAAAAGCCAATATGTATTTGATTATTTTTGGCTTGCGCCACGTGGCGAGCTGCAGCTACAGCTTGTTTGGCATTTTCAAGCGCTTGCTCGGCATATTTCAGAAAAGCCTGCCCTTCATCGGTCAGCAAGACTTTTCGGGCAGAACGTTCAAATAATTGCACCCCAACCTCTTGCTCTAAGTCTTTAATTTGCTGACTGAGCGATGGTTGTGCTGTAAATAGTTTTTCCGCTGCCTTAGTGAAACTCTGTTCTTTCGCCACCGTCACAAAATAACGTAAATGTCGTAATTCCATTCGCTTCACTCCACACACTCACTACATCACCCGTGTCATGCAGTCAAAATACCAATAGATCTATAGTTTATATGAATATCCATTCTACTCGGAAAATCATTTGCCTAGACTGCGGACTATTCCAAGTTTGCGCTTCACATACACATGGAGTTTTGTATGACACAGCAATTCGATACCGATGTTCTGATTATTGGCACAGGGCCTGCGGGTTCTACTTTAGGTTTGGCCTTGGCAAATTACGGCATTCAGGTTCAGCTTTTTACCCAATTTAATTGGTTAGCTAATAGTCCGCGTGCCCATATTACCAACCAACGTGCGATGGAAGTGTTACGTGACTTAGGTATCGAAGAACAAGTTCTCGACATTGCCACACCTTGGGAACAAATGGGTGAAAGCCTCATCACCACAAGTCTTGTCGGTGAAGAAATTGCCCGCATGAGTGCTTGGGGCACGGGCGATGAACGTCATGGCGATTATATTAAAGGCAGTCCTTGTCCATTGGTCGATCTCATTCAGCCGAAAATGGAAGCTTTGTTGGTAAAAAATGCGGCTGAACGTGGTGCGATTTATAATTTTAATACTGAATATTTGTCCCATGTGCAAGATGAGCATGGTGTAACAGCAACCTTTTTAAATCGTATTACAAATACTGAATTCAGCTTACGTGCCAAATATTTGGTCGGTATGGATGGGGCAAAATCCAAAGTCCTTGAACAGCTTGATTTACCCCTTGAAGGGGTGATGTCTCGCGCAGGTACAGTCTATGTCACGTTTAAAGCTGATCTTTCCAAATATGTGCAACACCGCCCTGCCATTTTGCAATGGATTGTCAATCCTGAAGCCAGCTTTGGTGATCTGGGCATGGGCTTACTCCGTGCCATTACACCGTGGAATGAATGGATCATGGGTTGGGGCTTTGATATTTCCAAAGGCGAACCACAAGTCACCGAAGAACAAGTTCGTGCTCGACTCAATACCTTTGTCGGTGCTGAAGTAGAAAATGTCGAAATTCAAAAATTGTCTTATTGGTATGTGAACCAAACATGGGCAACTGAATACTCGAAAGGTCGTGTATTCTGCGGCGGTGATGCGGTACATCGTCATCCACCATCAAGTGGCTTAGGTTCAAATACCTGTATGCAAGATGCTTTTAACCTCGGTTGGAAATTGGCATATGCCATTAAAGGTTGGGCTACTCCTACTCTACTTGATTCTTATACATTAGAGCGTGCGCCTGTTGGCAAGCAAATTGTGGCGCGTGCCAATCAATCTCGCTTTGACTATAAGCATCTCAAAGAGGTATTTGGTTTTGACCAAGGCATCACAACTCAAGCTCAAATGATGCAACGTATTTTTGCAGAAGATGAACAAGCTGCAGAAATACGTCAAAAGCTATATCAAGCCTTAGAAATTAAAAACTTTGAGTTTAATGCCCAAGGTGTAGAGCTGAATCAGCGTTATACGTCCAATGCAGTGATGGTTGAATCTGAACCTGAGATCTTTGCCAAAGATCAACAGCTTTACTTGCAAGCAACCACACGTCCAGGTGCTAAAGTACCGCATACTTGGTTAATTGATGCCAAAGGCAACAAGCAATCAACCTTAGATATTACAGGGCATGGTCGTTTCACCCTACTGACAGGTCTTTCAGGCAAAGGTTGGAAATATGCTGCTGAATCGTTGAATCTACCTTATTTAGATGTGATTCAAATTGGTTCCCGTGAATACCGTGATGTGTATGGCACATGGAATGCGAAATCTGAAATCCATGAATCAGGCGCTGTCTTAGTTCGTCCAGATGGTTATGTCGCTTGGCGATACCAAGACAGTACTAATGCTGCTTTTGATTATGAAAATACGTTGAAGGCTGTCTTAAAGCAGATTCAGTTAATGATTTAAATAGAATCATTAACAGTCAATCATCAAATCAAATTTTAATATTTGATCACGGAACCTGCGACATGGATGTCGCCCGTTAGACTCTGTCGGACTAAATGTTAAGTTGGTATTGTCTCTAAATTTACCACGTACAGTGCTCAAAATTGCCTACCTCTGACACCTGCTTCAAATACGGCAAGTTTGGTAGATTCAAGATGCTATTCAGGTATGAAGTAGATAAGCTTGAGCATTGCATTTGATATATGAAAATTTACCTAATGCTAAGTTATATTAAACCCATTAAGAATATATAAAGATTAACAATGACTAAAACCTTTGAACAACAATGGAATGATCACTTTCCAAATAAAGTTCCAATTCCATACGTATTTAAATTTTATTTTTCAGAATATTGGTTCCATATACACAGTTTGCCAAAGTCTAAACAATATGCAGACACAACAGAAGAAGTGCTACTTTTATTAGATCATCAAAATCAGATCATTACAGATTGCTTAGGCTTAGATACCTCGGTTTACCTTGTGACTGGTAATTATATTACGCCACATTATTCTCAGCCAGAGCCAAATTATTTCCACCCTGAGTATGATAGAAGAAAAATCATTTCCTACAATTTAATAGAATCTCCTTCTATAAATCTACATCAGATAGATCCTGATTACTTTGATGATGGTGATAAAAATGATGACTGTTTTATACCTTTATACACTCAAGTAATATGGCGGCCTAAAAAACATGATGATTTATTATTAAAAATTGCAAATGAAGAAATTGAAGCCTTTCTCATTTCATTTGATAAAAAAATTATTGTTGCACCTTATGATGGTGGTATTGATTTTATTATTCAAGATGAAATTCTTAAACAGGACTTAAAAGTAAAGTATAAAGACTGGCTATCTCCCAGAGATGATGGTTTATAAAAAACCGCCTCACGGCGGTTTCTATATTTCAAATATTACATCTGCAACGCATAACCCAAAACTAAAAACACCAACTGCAAACACACCACTCCACCAAAAAGCTTCCAGCCCTTTTTACGCAGCGCAGACTTATCAACTGCCGCATATGCTACTGTTTTAATCATGTCATCACCTCATCATGAGTGTTGATACTGAACTCGTTTAGTTATCCATCTTTCTTTTATCTTGCTGTCTTTTATCTTGCTTAGTTATTGTGCATAAATTACACACTAGCATGTTTCCACAAATATAAAAGCAAAATCTAAACCAAGTTCAGTGGGAGAAATAAAAATTTAAAACCAACAAAAAACCACCCGCAGGTGGTTAAAAATTCGGATGAAATTATAGTTGTAAAATCATATATTAACAATATTTATTATATCAATTGGTAAATTAAAGCACTCAAGATTCATTCCGTAGTGATCTTTTTCATCTCCCCATTCATACCGCGCTTGAAATAAACCACTTTGTTTTTAACACTTGGATCATTACATCGTGAAATTTCTATTTTACATTCAATGCCCAAATCACTAATCTCATCAATAAGATCATAAATTGCTAACTGACGGATGCTAGATCCAATAAACCGAACCTCATCATGAGCTTCAACCTCATACAAAAGATCAAAACTTAAAAGATTTTCTTCCAATCTACGCCTTAAAACAGGAGCATCTTTTGAATGAGTTTTTAAATTTACAAAAGATTCTATTTCCATATCAAATTCCTTTAATAAACCAGCTTAATTTTATTCAATGCCATAAAAAAAGCCACCCGAAGGCGGCTCTTTTCGATGATTCATCTATCTAAGATTAACCAATAAATTTACGTGCATTACGGAACATACGTAACCAAGCACCGTCTTGATCCCAATCTTCTGGTTTCCAAGAATGCTGAATCGCACGGAAGTTACGTTCAGGGTGCGGCATCATAATCGTTGCACGGCCGTCTTTAGACGTTACACCTGAAATCGCTTCTGGCGAACCATTCGGGTTCATTGGGTAATGCTGCGTTGGGTTGCCTTGGCTATCTACATAACGCAAGATCACTTGATCGCCTGCATTCAATGCTGCAATGTTCTCTGCACTTGCAACTACACGGCCTTCACCATGCGCTACAGCGATAGGAAGAATCGAACCTTCCATGCCTTCTAACAATACAGAGTTTGATTTTTCAACACGTACGTTTACAGCACGCGCTTCAAACATCTCTGAAGTATTGCGGTGGAAACGAGGCCAAGCTTCTGCACCCGGAATTAATGGTGCAAGCTGAGACAGCATTTGACAGCCGTTACAGATACCTAGAGAGAATGTTTCATCACGGTTGAAGAATTTCTCAAATTGGTCACGAAGTTTTGGATTAAACAATACAGATTTAGCCCAACCACCGCCTGCGCCCAATACGTCACCGTAAGAGAAACCGCCACATGCTACTAGACCTTCAAAGTCATCAAGACTGATACGGCCAGCAAGCAAGTCACTCATGTGTACGTCTACAGTGTTGAAACCGACTTTATCGAATGCAGCAGCCATTTCTACATGACCGTTTACACCTTGTTCACGAAGAATCACCATGTTTGGACGGCGTTCATTGATGTACGGTGCTTCGATTGGCTCGTTCAAATCAAATGTTGGTTTTGCAATTAAACCCGCATGAGATTTGTCAGCAATTAGCGCATATTCTTGATCCGCAGTTTCTACGTTGTCACGTAAACGCTGGATTTGATGTGACACTTCGGTCCATGCTTGCTGTAATTCAGTACGGTCTAAGCTCAAACCATTCACAGTTAAAGTATCTGTATCGTTTACAGTACCTACTACTGCAATTGCATCTTTAAGGCTAGACGCTGCAACTTCAGCTTCTAATGCAGCCCAATCCGCTTTACTGATTTGAAGCACTGCACCAATTTCTTCTGCAAACAAGCTTGCAGTAGATTGATCTTCAAGTGCTACACCTAGGCGTGAAGCGAACATCATTTCTGCAACAGTTGCCAATAGACCGCCATCACCGATGTCATGGTAAGCCTTGATTAGACCACGGTTGTTCCAGTCTTGAACCAACGCAAAGAATGCTTTGAAGTCATCAAAACTGTCTACATCAGGTGTTACAGAACCAATTGCTTTATAAACCTGAGCAAGGATCGAACCGCCAAGGCGGAATTGACCTTTAGAAAGATCGATACGTACAAGTACAGACTCGATATTTTTAAGTTCAGGTGTTAATGTTTTACGAACATCTGTTACAGGTGCAAATGCTGTGATCACGCCTGTCATAGGAGATGTTACAGATTTATCAACACCGTCATCATTCCAAGTTGTACGCATAGACAATGAGTCTTTACCTACAGGAATTGCGATACCTAAAGCAGGACACATTTCCATACCGATGGCTTTAACGCCTTCGAATAGCGCTTGGTCTTCACCCGGTTGACCTGCTGCAGCCATCCAGTTTGCAGACAATTTAATGTCACTGATCTGGTCGATTTTTGCAGACATGATGTTTGAAATTGATTCTGCTACAGATAAACGTGCAGAAGCAGCAGGATTCAACAACGCAACTGGTGGACGCTCACCCATTGCCATCGCTTCACCTGTATAACCAACAAGGCTAGTCGTTGTTACTGCAGCATCCGCTACAGGCACTTGCCACTTACCGACGAACTGATCACGTGCAACCATACCTGTAATCGAACGGTCACCAATGGTGATGAGGAACGATTTAGATGCAACAGTTGGATTCTTAAGAACGCGGTAAATCGCATCTTTCAAATCTGTTACTGTTTCAGCAGTGAAGTCATCGCCTTTACGTTCAATGGTTTCGTATGAACGGCTCATGCGTGGTGTACCGCCAAGCATCACTTGCATTGGCATATCCACAGCTTTGTTTTCAAACAATGGATCTTCAACGGTTAAATGGCGCGCTTCAGTCGCTTCACCTAGTACGGCGAATGGACAGCGTTCACGTGCACATAGTGATTCAAAGAGTTCTAAAGATGATGGACGGATCGCCAAAACATAACGTTCTTGCGCTTCATTCGACCAGATCTCCATCGGAGACATGCCTTTTTCAAGCGATGGAATTTTACGCAGATCAAGTA
This sequence comes from Acinetobacter sp. YH12045, assembly GCF_013419925.1. Taxonomy (NCBI): domain Bacteria; kingdom Pseudomonadati; phylum Pseudomonadota; class Gammaproteobacteria; order Moraxellales; family Moraxellaceae; genus Acinetobacter; species Acinetobacter sp. YH12045. Next base: position 180,987 of record NZ_VOZE01000002.1, read on the forward strand.
CCGCACCTAACTCGTGATCGTTCACAAGTTCAGGCATTGCATTTGAGATACCGCCCGCGCCTACGTCATGTACAGACACGATTGGGTTATGATCTTCCATGCGCCAGCAAGCATCAATCACTTCTTGGCAACGGCGTTCCATTTCTGGGTTTTCACGTTGTACAGAAGCGAAGTCTAGGTTTTCACCCAACTTACCGCTGTCTACAGAAGATGCTGCACCGCCGCCTAAACCAATCAGCATTGCAGGACCACCTAGTACGATCAGTAAATCGCCTGGTTGAATCGCATCTTTTTCTACATGGTCAGGACGGATGTTACCGTAACCACCGGCAATCATAATTGGCTTATGGAAGCCTTTTACATCACCATTGACATTTTGTTCAAATGTACGGAAGTAACCGTTTAACGCAGGACGACCAAATTCGTTGTTAAAGGCTGCACCGCCCAATGGGCCTTCAATCATAATTTGAAGTGGAGATGCCATACGAGATGGTTTGCCGTAGTTTTCTTCCCAAGGCTGTTCAAAGCCTGGAATATTCAAGTTAGATACGGTAAAACCTGTTAAACCAGCTTTTGGCTTACCACCACGACCTGTTGCGCCTTCGTCACGGATTTCACCGCCCGAACCTGTTGCTGCACCAGCAAATGGTGCAATCGCTGTCGGATGGTTATGGGTTTCCACTTTCATCAGGATGTGCGCGGCTTGGCTCTTATACTTATAAACATGGTGACCTGTTTCAGCATCTTGCTTTGGATAGAAGCGTTGTGTGTCAAAACCCACAATTACAGAAGCGTTATCTTTATATGCCGACAATACATCTGTAGGTGATTCTTTATAGGTGTTTTTAATCATTTGGAACAATGACAATGGTTGAACTTCACCATCAATTGTCCATTCTGAACCAAAGATTTTATGACGGCAGTGTTCAGAGTTTGCTTGAGCAAACATCATCAATTCGATGTCATGCGGGTTGCGACCCATTTTTGTGAATGCATCGGTTAAATAATCGATTTCTTCATCAGAAAGCGCAAAACCAAACTCAGAGTTAGCTTTCACCAACGCTTCTTTACCTTGACCCAAAATATCAATTGAGTTTAAAGGCTTAGGTTCAGTTTCAGAGAAAAGTGCCGCAGCATCTTCAATAGCATTGAAAACACTTTCGGTCATGCGGTCATGTAATGCTAGTTTTACTTCATCAGAAACAGCAGTTACGCCCTTCAAAGTAAACAAAACACCGCGTTCAAGGCGATGAACCGGTGTATTACAGTTGGCAAAAATGTCTGTTGCCTTAGACGACCATGGAGAGATGGTTCCAACACGTGGCGTCACTAAAATTTGGACTTCGTCACTTGCTGCTTGGTGCAATTCAAAAGATTGACCATCGTTGAGAAGCTGTAAAGCGGATTGCTGTTGTTGCTCGTTGAGCGCTTGGTCAAAAAGGTAAACCCATTGACTTTCAATTGATTGAACAGAACTAATTGACGTTAAACGTGATAATAGTTGAGTTTTCTTAAATGAAGAATGTGCAGGTGCACCGGCAACGATAAACATGCTGATTTTGGCTCCACGGGATGATCGAAAAGACCATGCCACAATGTGACTTGAGAGAGCGCATATTCTACTGTGTATTAGTTAAATCAGCTAGATGTGAAAGTGAAATTGTAGTGCTTATATCGGGAAGTTTAGGCAATAATGCTTTTATTTTTAAATAATAAAATTGAATTTAGTCGCACAGATTAACACAAAATTATCTGATTTTTTCATTTCATCCTAAGAATAATATTCAAACTAGAAAAATGTTTTATTTTTCAACAACAACTCACTTTTTAATCAAGCGTTCAAATCATATTTGAAAATTAATTTCAGGTCTAAATGTGTGAGATTTAAACCTGAAATTCATAAAGACTAAAATCAATTCACATTTGAAATTGAAACATTTTATTTATTCAAATCTGACAATAGATGTTGAATTACATTAAGGGCTAAGTTCAGTGAGTTTACATCTACACCATCAATCGTATCGCAAGCCTTGTGGTAGCACGGTGCAAATTCGAGTTCATCACCTTTCATTTGCTCATTAAATAAAATTAGTGAAGTAACGGGAACTTTCCCTAAAAATGGCAAAGTATCGCTTGCTGTTAAAGTCGTTACATCATCTTTAATCTGCATATTATTGGTTTTAAAATATTGACGCATACTTTGTTCTAATGCAGCATCCTGCGGGTGCTTAGGTAATTGACTCATGCTGTCTAAGATTGGCTGATAATCACTTTGTGCAAGTCCATTGGTTTTAAACTGTGCCGCCATTTCTCCAATTGATGAATGGTCACCATCGGCAATCATGATATTCGGATTCTTTGTTCCCACCATATCAACATTGATATAGGCTTGAATGCCTTGAAGCTGTTTCTCACTGAGTGATTTCACAAAAGCTTGTGAACCTGCAATACCAACCTCTTCCGAATCCCAAAAGGCAAGATATAGTGTGTGTTTAGGTTTTACCTTTTGCTTCGCATAGTCTTGTAATAATGCTAACAATACTGCAACGCCTGAAGCATTATCATTAATCCCCGGCCCCATTTTCACCGAATCATAGTGCGCGCCGACAATCACAGCGGTATCTTTGGATTGCCCTTCAATCTCAATCACAATATTTTGCCCAACGGTCTTTTCTCGATTTTCAAATGGCAACATTTGCGCGTGCAAGCCTGCTTTCTTGGCTTGTTCAAGAATATATTGTGCAGAAGCCAATCCACCTGCTGTACCTACTGCACGATTGCCACCATTTTGTTCCGCAATTTCTTCAAATGTTTGTAAATGATGCATCATGCTATTTTCAGATGCAGCAACATTTTGGTTTGGCTGCACTTTCGTTATATTTTTTTCTGTATTGAAACTTGTACAACCTGACAAAAAAAATGTCACGCCCAAACTTAGTGCAGTCAACGTAGGAAGAAATTGTTTTCTATACATTTAAATTATTCTCATTGAAAATTAAAAAATGGGATAAAAGGTAAAATTTGCCCATCTATACTAACAGCCCATTTTTAAATTTCTGTTTTGTTTTGCATTTCATTAAGGCAAATCACTCATACATCTTTTAAGACAAGTTGTGTCGCCCCAGACTAGTGCTTTTCTGCTAAGTTTGGCATTATTCAATTCAAGTAATAATTGAATAATGATAAATGACTCAAATGCGTTGGCTTGAACTTCTTTCTACAGTTCGTATTGGTAGCAATAAACACAGTTCTGAACAGGCACGTAGCCCCTTCCACAAAGACTACGACCGCATTATTTTTTCGCAAAGCTTTCGACAATTAAACCGCAAGACCCAAGTCCATCCCCTCACCCAACACGATGGTATTCATACTCGCCTGACTCACTCTTTAGAAGTGTCTTGTATTGGACGTTCATTGGGGATGCTGGCGGCTGAAAAAATTAAAGATGAACTCCCGATGTGGATTTCACCTGCCGATGTCGGTGCAATTATTCAAGCTGCGTGCTTGGCACACGATATTGGTAATCCACCTTTTGGCCATGCAGGCGAATATGCCATTCGCGAATGGTTTGATGATGCATCACATACAGACTTTTTAAAAGATTTAAGCCCAGAAGAAGAAGCCGATGTTCGTCAGTTTGAAGGTAATGCACAAGGCTTACGTTTACTGACTAAAATTGACTATCACCCGAATGATGGTGGTATGCGCCTAACTTACGCAACCTTAGGGGCTTACTTAAAGTACCCATGGCTATCCAAAACTATTGCATCACAAGGAAATACGCCTGCCAGTCAGCGTGCCAAGTTTGGCTGTTACCAAGCCGAAAAAGACATCTTGCAGCAAATTGCAGAACAGCTCGGCTTAATTCAACTCGGTGAATATCATTATTGCCGTCATCCTCTGACTTATTTATTAGAAGCAGCGGATGATATGTGCTATGCCCTGATTGATTTGGAAGATGGCATTATTCTCAATATGTTGAGTTATAACGAAGTTGAGCCAATTTTCCTTGACCTGATTGGTGATTATGGTATTCCTGCCGAACTTGCAATGACGGATACCACATGGCAGCAGAAAATTGCCGCTTTGCGTGGCCGTGTGATGAAGCGTTTGGTTGAAGAAGTAACGACAGCTTTTGCACGTCATCATAATGAAATTTTGTCTGGCCAACTTAAAGGCAGTTTATTGCAATATTGCAGTGAAGATATTGAAATCGGGATTAACCGTGCCAAAGAACTGGCTCGTGATAAAATCTTTGAACATCCGCATAAGGCAGGTTTGGAAATTATTGCACACCAAAGTTTGCAAAATATTTTGGATGCCTTTATTCCACTGACCACGCCCAATAAAACTTTGAGCTTTAAAGAGCAACGATTGATGTCTATTTTACATCGTTCAGGAGCACATTTTGGTATGTCGCATTATGACAATATTATGCAAGTACTCGATATCATCTCTAAGTTTTCAGACCATCAGGCTTATAACCTTGCACAAGAACTTCAAGGCAATAAAGTTGGTTTCTTTTAAAGCTGAAAAAATGTGAAGGCTAGTAATTCGCTGGCCTTCACGCTAATCTCACAACAAACTTGGACATGTGGGAAATGCCCACAGTGAACTTAAATATAGTCTGAACTTAAATAAAGTGAATAAATGACATGATCGGATGTTTAATTGGCGAAGTGCTAGCATTGGAAGCACCAACAGTATTACTCAATGTAAATGGTGTGGGCTATGAAATTGACACCCCACTTTCAACATTTTGCCAACTACAAAAAGGTCAAAAAGTTACGCTTTGGACACATCTTGCAGTTCGTGAAGATGCACAACTGCTGTATGGATTTAGCAATGCTCAAGAAAAACTGATTTTTCGCACACTATTAAAAGTCAACGGCGTAGGCCCTAAAATGGCACTGGGCATTTTATCAACATTAAGTGTTGAAATGCTGATTCACACGGTTGAACATGAAGATGTAAACACCTTAGTCAAAGTTCCGGGTGTGGGTAAAAAGACCGCTGAACGCCTCATGATTGAGCTTCGTGATCGCTTTAAAGCCATGGCTTCAGGGACTGCACCAACGAATTCAACTGTTGAACAAATTCAATTTACAGGCAACTCTGCCGTTGCCGAAGCTGAGGCGGCATTGCAATCATTAGGTTACAAGCCAATTGAAGCACAAAAGCTAATTAATGCCGTCAAAGCTGATTATACTGAAGCCAGCGACATTATCCGTGCAGCACTTAAGTCGATGAATAAATAATTTTTAGTTTCTAATGAGCACTGCATCCTTTGCCTTTTAGAGCTATAGATAGTATGTGAATCACGCAGGCGACAAGGATGTCGCCGTTAAACTGTGCTACAAGGACGTAGCATCAGTTTAACAAATGGGTTTTGTCACTTTTGCCCAGTCAAAAGTGAGAATCGCCTATACAATGGCATTTAAAGTTCAATCGCTTTTTGAGGCTGTGATTCTTCCACAACGATATAGAGATTAGTTAAATAATTATGCAAGACCGTCTTATCAGTGGTTCAGAAAAACCCGAAGACCACTTCGACCGTGCCATTCGCCCAACTTCCCTTGATGACTACATCGGGCAGCCTGTCGTCCGTGAACAAATGGAAATCTTTATTGGTGCTGCACGTGGCCGTGAAGAAGCGCTGGATCACACCTTAATTTTTGGCCCTCCGGGTTTAGGTAAAACCACACTAGCCAATATTATTGCCCGTGAAATGGGTGGCAACTTAAAATCGACATCAGGCCCAGTCCTTGAGCGTGCAGGCGATTTGGCTGCAATGCTGACCAACCTTGAAGAAGGTGATGTTTTATTTATTGATGAGATCCATCGTCTTTCACCTGTCATCGAGGAAATTCTCTATCCAGCGATGGAGGATTACCAACTGGATATCATGATTGGTGAAGGCCCTGCTGCCCGTTCGATCAAACTGGATTTACCACCTTTTACCCTTGTGGCAGCGACGACTCGTGCAGGCCTACTGACCTCTCCTTTACGTGACCGTTTCGGTATCGTACAACGTTTAGAGTTTTATTCTGTCAAAGACTTAACGCATATTGTGACTCGTTCAGCCAACTTAATGGATGTACCGATTACTGAAGATGGCGCACTGGAAGTTGCACGTCGTGCACGTGGTACGCCACGTATTGCCAACCGTTTATTACGCCGTGTTCGAGATTATGCCCAAGTCAAAGGTACAGGCGAAGTGACCCAAGAAATGGCGCAACGTGCTTTAGATATGTTGAATGTGGATAAAGATGGTTTAGACACTTTAGACCGTCGTTATCTTTCAATGTTATTAGAACGTTTTGACGGCGGCCCTGCAGGTGTTGAAGCTTTGGCTGCAGCTATGGCAGAAGACTCAGGGACGCTAGAAGATGTGATCGAGCCTTACCTCATTCAGCAAGGTTATGTCATGCGTACTGCACGTGGACGTATTGCCACCAATATGGCTTATTTACAGTTTGGGATGACACCACCAGAGCCGAAAGATAAATAGACGATTATTCACTGAACGACTTCAGGGAGTTAAATTCTCCCTGAATGTTTATTTAAATTTTTAAATAAATTCAATCCACTACAAACAGCAAACTAAAATGATAAATCTTGAGAATAGAATAATTAACAAAATTAATAGCGAATACATTCAAAACCTTCCATTAGACAGTGCCATTGAAAACATTCCCAGAGAACAACCCATCAGTTCATTTAGCCCTAAACAAATGAGTGATTTTGAAAGCTTATTCCACACCGAATACAATTATTTTATCACTGTCGAATGTGAAAACATTCTTAGCAAAGAAACCATAGAAGTAAGTGAAGATAATATCTTAACTATTAAACAATCGCCTTCTGCATATCGTATAAAAAACCTGAGCTTCAACTATACTTCTGCCCTCATTTTTATTGGGACGTACTATCACGACGACGTACAAGCTTTGGTCAAGGAAAACTTTAAGCCAGCAAAAATTAATACATTTTATTTCAGCCTCTCATTCTTTGCTTTAGTCATACTCGTTTATGTGTTTTTCTGGATAGATCTAGCTAATAAACTTTTACTTATGTTAGTTATTGGCCTTGGCTTTTGCTGCTTAACGTATATGTATGAATCTTTAAAGGCATTACTCCCAAAGCAACAGAAAAAGAAAATGGAAGAAACTCACTTTCATATTGCGGGATATTTAGCAGCTCATCTACAGGATTTTGTCGATGCAAAATTTAAATTAGATGAACAAACAAATTAAAAGTAGTCTCTTTTTTAACCAATAATGACAACTACGAAAGTTAAAGATTTACGTGAGTTGAAACCTTGTGCCATTGGACTGATGACTCACGGTGCTAAACTGCCCGTCATTGAAGCACTTGACGAATCATTGAATTATCGCCATTTTTAAATGCTCTAATTCTATGCTGAAGTGCAGAACAATATTTTTCAGATTTTATAAAGACGGAACACTCTCATGGCGAATAAATTCGAATTCAACATTCGTGTATATATTGAAGATACAGATGCAGGTGGCATTGTTTACCACGCAAATCATATTCGCTTTATGGAACGTACCCGCACAGAATGGCTGCGCGCTTCAGGTGTAGACCATTATTGGCATCAAAAAGATTACAACTTTGTCGTTCATAAAATTAATGTGAAATATTCACGTCCTATATTAATGGATGACCTGATTACTGTTACAGCAAGTGTAGTTTCGTGTAAGGCTACGTCATTTGTGTTGCAACAAAATATTTATCGTGGTGATATTATGCTGGCATCAGGTGAGGTAGAATTGGCATGTATCAGTGCAGAGATGAAACCCCGTCGCCTTCCTGATGAAATACGTGAACTGATTCTGAAAGAATTGGAACAAGATTAAAAAAATTATTTGGCACATGTAGTAACTATGGCAACTCAACTAGAATCAACACTCAAAGTTTCAGACCTCATCTTACAAGCAAGTCCTGTCGTACAACTGGTAATGCTCCTGCTGCTCTTAGCTTCGTTATTCAGTTGGTATCTGATTGCCAAGTTACACATGACTTATAAAAAAGCGCAGGCCGATGATGAACATTTCCAAAAAATCTTTTGGTCTGGCGCCGAACTCAACACTTTATACAACAATGCTCAGCTCAACTCGAAACGTGTTGGCCTTGAAGATGTCTTCTATCAAGGTTTAGGCGAGTTTTTCAAACTTAAAAAACGTAATGCCAGCGCAGAACAATCAATTGAAGGTACAGAACGTATTCTTCGCGTAGGTTTAAGCCGTGACCAAGGACATTTAGAAAATGGTTTAGGCGCGCTTGCGAGTATTGGATCGGTTGCACCCTATGTTGGTTTATTCGGTACCGTTTGGGGCATTATGAACGCCTTTATTGGTTTAGCAGATGTTGACCAAGTCACCCTTGCTACGGTTGCTCCAGGTATTGCAGAAGCATTGATTGCAACGGCCATTGGTCTATTTGCTGCAATTCCTGCGGTATTAGCCTTTAACCATTTTACAGCCAAAGGCGAAGCCGTTTATAACGATCGTGCGCTTTTTGCCGAAGAAATGGTTGCGTTATTACAACGTCAGTCTGTAGGTTCAACTCAGGACAATGACTAATGGCTATTCAACGTTCTGGACGCTTTGAGCGCATCAAAAAACCATTAAAAAGTGACATGAACGTCGTACCTTATATTGATGTCATGTTAGTTCTTTTGGTGATTTTCATGGTCACTGCACCTATGATCACCACAGGTGTCAAAGTCGATTTACCACAGGCAAATGGCACGCCTATGCAAGCGGAAGATCGCCCTGCGATTGTTACACTTGAGGCGGATGGAACGATCAAACTCGAAGATAAAAATCATCAGAATGATGTACTCACACTTGATGAACTAAAATCTGTTTTAACTGCTTCACAAAATGAAGCGAACGAACAGAAAAAGCAAATGAGTGTCCTGATTAACGGCAGTGAATCTCGTCCTTATGGTGAAGTCATGAAACTCATGTCTGCCCTTCAAGATGCAGGTTTAACACAAGTAGGTTTACTGACTGAGCCATTAAAATAATTTATGAAAGATTTCAACAAGCCGCCTTTTAAACAAAAAGCCGTTGCGATTGGTTTCACACTAGGTGTTCATATCGTCGCTGTGGTTGGCTTACTTTATCTTGGCATGAGTAAACCACCTGAGCCCCCTAAAAAAATAACCACTATTTTGGTAAAACCGGAAGATTTAAAACCTGTAACACATGAAGTCACTGAGTTTGATGAAACCGCGCATGAAAATGTAGCTGAACAAATCACGCAGACAGCAGAACCTAGCGTTGAACCAGCACCCGAAATTCCAACGGCTGCACCACCTAAACCAGCAGAACCACCTAAGGCAGATCCACAGGTTGCTGCTCAACAGGCACTCGCTGCGGCAAAAGCACAGCAGCTTGCTGAACAAAAAGCTGCGGACAATGCAAAGCGTGCTCAAGAACAAGCTAAAGCGGCTGAAGCTGCAAAACTAAAAGCACAACAAGAAGCCAAAGCGGATGCGGCTAAGGCAAAAGCAGATGCTACGGCGAAAGCCAATGCTGAAGCAGCAAAACGTAAAGCAGATGCTGATGCCAAAACCAAGGCTGAAAAAATCCGTGCCGATGCTTTAAGAAAAGCAGAAGCTGACAAAGCCAAAGCTGCAGCAACGGCAAAAGCCAATGCAGATGCAAAAGCCAAGGCCAATGCGGATGCTGCAAAACGTAAAGCAGATGCAGACGCGAAAGCTAAAGCCAATGCGGAAGCTGCAAAACGTAAAGCAGATGCTGATGCGAAAGCCAAGGCCAATGCAGAAGCTGCAAAACGTAAAGCAGATGCTGATGCAAAAGCTAAGGCCAATGCAGAAGCTGCAAAACGTAAAGCAGACGCCGATGCAAAAGCTAAAGCCAATGCGGAAGCTGCAAAACGTAAAGCAGATGCTGATGCCAAAGCTAAGGCCAATGCGGAAGCTGCAAAACGTAAAGCAGATGCTGATGCGAAAGCCAAGGCCAATGCAGAAGCTGCAAAACGTAAAGCAGATGCCGATGCAAAAGCCAAGGCAGATGCAAAGGCTAAAGCCGATGCCGAAGCACGCGAACGTGCAGCCGAAGAAGCCAAAGCTTCATCAGCTAAAAAAGCAGCTGAAGAAGCCGCACAGAAAAAGGCTAAAGCGAAGAAGATTGCATCTACTGCAAAGAAAGATTTTGAAAATAAAATCCGTCGTGCATGGGACACACCTTCTGACTCTGCGGGTAAATCGGCAACTGCTCGGGTGACATTATCAGAAAGTGGTTCAGTCCGATCAGTTATTGTGAACTCTAGTGACCCTGATATGAAAGCCAGTATTGAAGCCGCGGTTCGTGCTGCAGCACCGTACCCAATGCCAAGCGACCCTGATGCTAGACGTGAAGCACAAAGCTTTACCTCTACATTTAGATCTTCAAATTAAGTTTGATAAATCCCTGCATTGATTGCGGGGATTTTTTTATATTTCTTCTGAATATGGCAAACTTTGGAAAATTTATTGATTAGATGGGTTCATTCACTGATTTTTTGAATGAAACAAATTCTATTTGGTCGACACTTTTCATAAAATGACATATATATAAGTTTTACTAGCTCAGCCTAATTAAGAGCTACTTATTTCTTCTAAACATTTGATTCAAAAATTAAATTTCAACTATATAGAATTATCATTTCCAATTCAAAATGTGATGTTGTCTGCACCAATTTTAAGATAAACTTCAGTGAACTCGAATAAAATCTCTGCATTTTTCACAGTGTTATAACAGTTCAGTCATATTTTCATGCTTTTAATAATCCAAAATCATGCCATTATGTGACACAACCTAATACAGACAATAACTCACATTTTTAGAGTAGTTAGCGAATGATGGAAATGACGCGTAAACATCTTCTTTGCTTAGCAATTATGACCGCTTTGAGTCCAGTTTTAATCACTCAAACACATGCACAGCTTCATCTTGAAATCACCAAGGCGCCTGAAGAGGCACCTAAAATTGCGATCGTGCCTTTTAGTAATGACTCAAATATTTATCCTGTGGTTGAAAATGACTTGAACCGCTCAGGTAAATTTACCAGTGCCTCTAAAAACTTACCTGCAACTGCAACAATAAATTCACCTAATGCAGAAGCATGGAAAGCTTCGGGCGTACCCTATGTTGTGACAGGTACATCAAAAACAACTGCAGATGGCTCTTATGAAATTCATTACCAACTGTATGATGTTGAAAAAAAACAATACCTGTTAAATGAACTACTCACTGTACCTGCTTCACGTTACCGTCAAGCAGCGCATATGATCAGTGATGCGATCTATCAAGCTTTAACTGGCATTCCTGGTGACTTCAGCGGACGTATTGCCTATGTATTGCGTAATGCAGCAACTCCAGATCAACGCTATACCCTACAAATTGCCGACACAGATGGGGAGCAGCCACGCACCATTTTGACTTCACGTGATCCAATCCTTTCCCCTGCTTGGACACCTGATGCTAAAAAGCTAGCTTATGTTTCTTTTGAAACCAAACGCCCTGCAATTTACATTCAAGACTTAGCAACTGGTAGCCGTGAAAAAGTTGCAAGTTTCCGTGGTTTAAATGGTGCTCCAAGCTTCTCACCTGATGGTAAATCGATGTTGTTTACCGCTTCAATGCATGGCAATCCTGAAATCTATCAAATGGATTTACAGACTCGCCAATTAAAACGCATGACCAATGACACAGCGATTGATACAGAAGCTCGTTATGCCCCTGACGGTAAATCATTTATTTTTACCTCTGACCGTGGTGGCTCTCCACAAATTTATACCTACAACTTAAGTGCTGAAAGTGTAAAACGTTTAACTTTCCGTGGTGCATTTAATGCCCGTGGCACTTTAAGTGCTGATGGTAAAAAATTAGCTTTGGTGCATCGTCCTAGCGGTAGTAACTATAAAGTTGCGGTTCAAGACATTGGTTCTGGTGTAACCAATATTTTAACACCAACAAGTTTAGATGAATCCCCAAGCTTCTCTCCAAATGGTCAAATGGTGGTGTATGCAACACGTGAAGCAAACCGTGGTTTGCTCTCGATCATGTCTTTAGATGGTCGTTTCCGCATGAACTTACCAAGTGAACAAGGTGAAGTTCGTGAGCCAGCTTGGGCACCGAAATAAACACTGCATGATTTATTCAACAATAACTTTTTAATGAAACATCATAAATAACCGTCATGGAGATCAATATGAAAGCAATGAAACTGATTGCGCTACCTGTTTTAGCTACAGCATTAGTAATGACTGGTTGTGCCAGCCGTAAACCTGCAGCAGACGTACAAGCAGGACAAAACCCAAATAGCTCAACCACTGTAAACACTTCTGGTTTAAGTGAAGATGCAGCACTCAATGCACAAAACCTAGCGGGTGCATCATCTAAAGGTGTAACTGAAGCGAATAAAGCATTTTTAGCGAAGCGCGTAGTACACTTTGACTACGACAGTACAGAGCTTAGCAATGAAGACTTACAAACCCTTCAAGCTCATGCACAGTTTCTTGTTGCTAATGCAAACTCACGCGTGGCTTTAACAGGTCATACCGATGAACGTGGTACTCGTGAATACAACATGGCACTTGGTGAACGTCGTGCCAAAGCTGTTGAAAGCTTCCTGATTACAACAGGCGTAAGCCCTAACCAGCTTGAAGCAGTCAGCTATGGTAAAGAAATGCCAATCAATGCGGGTCATGATGAAAATGCATGGAAAGAAAACCGCCGCGTAGAAATTAACTACGAAGCTGTACCTCCGCTACTTAAATAAGACTTGAAAAAGTCTGAGCTAAAAAAAAGCACTCATTAATGAGTGCTTTTTTGATTTAACCCGTATCATTTAATTTATATCGTTTCATTTTCATCGTTCTGTTGCAGCGTTCTTTGCTTTAACTCAATTTAGCCCCTTAACTCAGGATAAATTCGATTAGCGGCTTTAGAACTTTAAGAAAATATCCAATTAAAAATGCAAATGAACGACTTTTAAAACGATATCCTTAGCTTTACCAACTAGAAAATTAGCTTAACAATCCAAATCATTACGCTTCTGCTTCTGGATGTTCAGCATTTTCTTTCTCTGTTTGCATCGACTCAATGAGATCATGTTTATTGAACTTTTTATACTCTGCTTTTGCTTCGTAACTGCTCCATGCAGCTTTAACGGTATCCGCAGAAATATCGTCTAAATTCAATCCCTCAGTTGCAGTCGGAGTCGCATCAAATTTTTGTGTGGTCATTGTTGTGCTCCCTGTCTTTCGATTTATACATTAGATTCAACATAGCATGTTATTCAGGACTTGCAAGGGTAAAATCACGACAAATAGTCTAGTTTAATTTTTCTTTTCCTTCGTTCTCATCTAAAATGTTGCACAATCACATTTTTATCATTTTTGATAAATTAATATTTGGAGTTTTCCGGTTATGTCAAATCTCACCCTTTCCCAATTTCTACAACAACAAAGTGGTAATCTTACTCCTGCATTAGCACAAGTTATTGAAACAATTGGTAATACATGCAAAGACATCGACCTTCTTTTACAAAAAGGTGCTTTGGCTGGTGTATTGGGTAGCGCGCAACACGAAAACGTTCAAGGTGAAGAACAAAAGAAACTTGATGTCATTTCAAATGATTACCTCATCGATGCATTGAAAGTTCATCCACATGTCGGTGGTTTGGCTTCTGAAGAATTAGATGAATTCACTCCAGCTCAAGAAAATGGCGATTATCTTGTCTTGTTTGACCCATTAGATGGTTCAAGCAACATCGATATCAATATGTGTGTGGGCACAATTTTCTCAATTCTTCCTGCAAAAAATGCGGTAACGCAAGCTGAAGATTTCATGCAAGCGGGAGTTAACCAAGCGGCTGCAGGTTATGTACTGTATGGCCCATCAACAATGATGGCTCTAACTGTCGGTGCTGGCGTAGTCTTCTTTACTTTTGATCCAGAAAGCAAAGAATTCTTATTAACTAAAGATGCGATTGCGGTTGCAGCAGACACTAAAGAATATGCAATTAATGCATCGAACCAACGTCACTGGGAAGAACCTGTAAAACGTTATATCGACGAACTTCTTGCAGGTAAAACTGGCCCGCGTGAAAAAGACTTCAATATGCGTTGGGTCGCATGTATGGTGGGTGATATTCATCGTATTCTTTGCCGTAGCGGTATCTTCATGTATCCATACAACTTCAAAGATCCGAAAAAAGCAGGCCGTCTACGTTTAATGTACGAAGCAAACCCAATGAGTATGTTGATGGAACAAGCTGGCGGTGCTTCTACAACAGGCCGTGTCCGCATTCTAGACATCCAACCAACAGAACTTCATCAACGTGTTCCTGTGATTATTGGTTCTAAAAACGAAGTTGACCTAGTTACGTCATACCATAATTAATTTCTTATAACGAAAGTCAGTATTTTTGCTGACTTTCGTGGATATCTCCCTCATGGCTCTGATTTATCTCGAATCAAAAGACAACCCTAAAATTAAACACCTCCGTGGCTTAATCGAACAAAATGCCTACCGTAAAAAACAAGGTCAAACTGTTTTGGAAGGCACACACTTGGTGTTGTCATGGTTAGACTCAAAACGTCCAATCAAATCAATTTTCACCACTGAACAAGCGATTAACCATGCCGATTTCGACCGCATTGCGGAACAATATCAAGGTGCGGTGTTCATTCTAAGTGAATCTTTATATAAAGATATCAGTACACTTGGAACATCTATTGCTTGCTTAGCAATTGTGGATTTACCAAGTTCAAGTGAAGCGCTTAACTTCAGTGAAGACACCTTAATTTTAGACAATATTCAAGACCCCGGTAATGTAGGCACCCTACTCCGTTCTGCTGCCGCGGCGGGTATTGAGCAAGTTGTTTGTACCAAAGGCTCTGCATCGCTCTGGTCACCGCGTGTATTACGCGCAGGTATGGGCGCACATTTTTCATTAAATACCTTTGAAAATATTGCCCTTGAAGATATTTTGACGAAATTCAAAATTCCAGTGTATGCAACAAGCTCACATCAGTCTGAAAACCTATATAGCAAAAATTTACGCAAACAATGTGTGTGGATTTTAGGCAATGAAGGTCAAGGTGTTTCTGAGTATGCATTACAACATGCCGAAGCCGTTGCGATTCCTCAACCGGGTGGTCAAGAATCACTAAACGTAGCCATTGCTGGCTCGATCTGTTTTTTTGAAATGGTACGTCAGCGTCAGTAAAATCGTTATTTTATTGTATTTAGCGCTTAAGCCTGAAAAAAATAGACTACACTAGAAAAAATAATAATTCTTTTTGTCAACCTAACTGTTATTTCCATCGTTATTTGTATATGAATATGGAAATAATGGTGGGTATCCGATGACAGGATTTTCCATCTCTATGGATTTAGCACCCAAAAAGTCCGAGACGCAAGACAGCAGTGTTTTAAAAAGCACGGCTGAGTCTCGCCTGAAAAACTTCATGCATGAAGTGACGGGGCGTGCTTTAGTAATGATGGAAAGTGCAACGCACGGTCAACATGGCATTGCCATGGACTTGGTGCAAGAAGCCTTTATTTCCTTACATAAAGCTTATGCTGAAAAGTCCACAGAGGAATGGTATCCCCTGTTTTACACCATTTTAAATAACAAGCTGCAAGACTGGCGTCGAAAAGAAGCACGTCGTTCGCAGCCGTTTTCCCTATTTAGAAAAGTCAGCCTAGATGACGACGATGTCGAAATACAGGATGTTGTAGATGAATCTACACCAAACCCTTTCGACTTTCTGGATCAGGCTGTCACTGCAGAGGAAATACAAGATGCTATCGCAGAACTTCCAGTCCGCCAGCAACAAGCATTTATGTTGCGAGCTTGGGAAGGCTTTGATACGCATACAACTGCAGAAATTATGAATTGTTCCGAAGGCAGTGTGAAAACACATTACCACCGTGCCATTCAAGGTTTACGTACCGCTTTGGCACATTTGAATCCACATATGGGAGGATCATCCGAATGAAACAAGATGATTTCTTAAAGCAAGTAACTTCCAAACTTGATGGACTCGCACAGCACCATAAAGACAAAGCAACTGTCATGAATAACGTGCTTGAAGATATTCATCGGCGCGAAACTTCACGTTATGGTTTCTGGAAAATGTCTGGCTTTGCACTTGCAGCAGCAATTGCAGGTTTTGTCATTTTACCGAATGCGACTGTACTGGATGACAAACCACAAAATCAGGTGATTTCAACCCCTAAGCTCTCCCCTCAAATGGTGGAAGATCTTGAAATGTTGATGGTTCTGGGTGAGGACAAAGTTCCACATGGCAGCTAAAAAATTAGCAATTGCATTCTGTGCTTTTAGTTTTCTGCAAACCAGTTTTGCTGGCTTTGATCGCTTTTGGATATTTTCAAAAGATGCAGATACTCAAGTCAATGAAACTTGGGATTCGCTATCTGAAGCAGAACAACAGGCTTTAATTAAAAAGTATCAGGCACTCAAAGAGATTCCTGCAGATCAACGTGTCAGCTTGCAACAGCGCATGGATTGGTTCACCCAACTTCCAGATAGTGAAAAGCAGCGTATGCGCGAAACATGGCAAAAAATGAGTACTTTAGAACGTAAAGAACTCGCGACACGTATGCAAAAAGCTAGTCCTGATGAAAGACCTGCTATTCGCGATGAGTATATCAATAAATATTTACAGCCTATCGCTGTCGTTCACTAATCAATAACAACATTATCTTGTGAAAATCAAATCAATTACATTAGTAAAGTCATAAAAAAAGCCTCTTATCGAGGCTTTTTTTATTGTCTTACTTGCTCAACCGACGCTGACGATACACACCCAAACCAATCAATGCCAACAGTCCAAATACTCCCATTGAGCCACCGCCGCTAGAAGAAGAGTTGGTATTTTTCGCTGTATTCTTAAGGGTCAGAATTGCATTGCTTGATGCAATGCCATCACTATCGACAACGCTATATTCAACAGGATAGTCAAACTGACTAAAGCCATTTTTTACTGAGAAGGTAATTTTTCCACCGTAGCAAGTTTCCTTTAAATAACTTGCTGGGCAACTGCCACTATACTCCGCTTCAAAGTTTAAACCTGCTGGGATTTTCGTAAAGCGAATGGGAATAATTTGGCCTTCTTCATTTTTATGCCATACCGATTTACCTGCTGGCATAGATGCAACTGGACCATCACCATCATCATTAGCATTTTCTAATAAATTATTGACGGTAACAGACAAATTATTTGACGGACTAATCGTATATTGCGCAGCTTTGGCCACTGGGGTCATATTTTTAAATGCCACACGGACCACACCAGAGGATTCCGCCTGACTCCCTGTCTTTTGTTTTAGCGTATATTTACAAAAACCGTATTCGGTAGGTGCTGTTGTTGCTCCACTAGTGCGATATATAACGATTTGTTTTATTCCCGCATCCCAATCACAGTGCAGGTCATGTGGTGGATTACCTACGATACTTGCTTCGCCTGTACTAGACACCGTAATTTCACTACCAATGCCGATTGGTGAAGTCGTCACGGTATAGTTGTCAGCATTTAAGGCAATTTGTCGTGTTTCAGCACTTCCGTTCACAGACTCTTCTTGAGGTAATGATGCTGGGAATGGATCAAAATAAACTGCACGATATTTGAGGTTATTTTTTAATGCACTTAATACCGCTTCGTACTTTGTTAAATCATCCTGATTGGCAACTTTATATTCTGCATAATTTGGATCTTCGATATCCTTTTTCAAACTATCAATTGTATTTTGATACTTATCTTGCAGAGCTGTTAAAGACTCATTGGTAATATCTGCCATATCTGCTGCGGTTAAATTCATTAACTCAACCGAACCAATATCACATGTGTTTCTTTGCGTAGGTGATAACTGTAAGGTACCATCGGTGATCCGCAAAATGCCCCGTTGATCCGCATCACTACAGCCGTCTAAGCCCAGATTGATCAAGTCAAAACCACTGCCGATTGCTTTCGGGTAATACAAAGGTAAATACAAATTATAAGCAGATTTTGTTTGTAGGGCGCTTAACAAAGTCCCCATAGCATAGCTACTTACATCATGGTTTTGCAGAAAGCTTTCCGTACTATTCAGCACACTTTCTGGTAAATCACACTGTGCGGCTGCCAGTTCAAATGCATTATTACTTGCCACAAATTTTTGACCATTATCAGGTACTGCATTATTCAGATAACGACAAGATTTTCCACCAGTATTGTAGGCCAATACATTGAAATACCAAGCCTTTGTACCATTGTTATCATAATAATAGGTACTAGCCGCATTGTTCTCGACTATTGTATTACTGGTTAAAACGAAGCTAGAAAAAGCACTTAAACGTTCCGTTCCCTGAGAAATGGCGCGGATAATACTACCCGTACTTGGATTTGCTTGGTTTTTTGCAATCGTATTTGCTGTCAGTTCAACCTTGGCATTTCCACAGAAGTCCATCACACTATTGCTCGTCGATGAACCATTTTGAATAATACTGCTTTGCTGGAACACAATTTCAGGCTGGGTATCCCCCAAGTTCCCGATACAATCCATAGCGACAACACTACCTTTAGGTGCGATGTTGCCCTGAACTAAACTGCTCACCAATAATGTTTTTTTCGACATATTATGCGCAACGGAGTAGATTGCACCGCCAGCAACTTTGGCTTGAGAGTTTTCAATTGCACCATTATTTAAAGTAAATGCTCCCCCTAAATACAAGGCACCACCACGGTCTTCTGCCATCCCGCCAGTAAGGCGTACATTATTGACGATAAAGTTGGCTTCTGAGCGTGAAGTATTAAAAATACGCGATTTGCCTTGGGCATTAATCGTCGTTCTAATATCCTCATAGGCAGGAAATTTCTGCGTCAGTAAATTTTTTGAATCATAGTTAAAGCGACTTTTCCCCTCAATCACGATCTGATTGAGCGGAACTAACTCACCTTTGGTCAGAAGATATTCACCTGCTTCAAGTTGAATATAATCGGTCTGCCCATTATTTGGATTACCGACATTACATCCACCAAAAGATTTGTTTTTACGCGCAGTTTCAATTGCTTCACGTAAAGAACATTGATTGAGATTTTCTCCATTTTCATCATCAAAGGTCGTAACTTTGATGATGTTACTTGTCGCTGCCATAGATGACATAGCCGCAAGGACCATGACCGCCAGCAATCCTTTTTTATAATTTTTCATGTGCTGTCCTTAATTCTATCCAGACTATTTTTTAAAGCGACGAAATCCAACTAAGCCAAGCAGCGCAAAAATACTCGCCCAGCCTAGAGCACCACCCGATGTTTTAACAGTTTTACTTTCCATTTCATTGTTTGGTTCTTGGAAAATACGCACTACTGCAGCTAAATAATTTTTTGCCGAAGTATTAAAACGGGTTGAAGACGTCACCACACGCAATTCAAAAATATCTGCGCCATGCCAATTTCCATTTGGCGTGTATTCAAAATCACCATTCAAATTCAGTGTAAATTTACCTTTAGATTCGGTGCTTTGTACAATTATTGGGCAACCATCTTGCCATGGCTCACCCGTTGGATTTGCCATACCCATCACTTTTGTACATTCTTCTTTTGGAATTAAATCACTGTCACCTAATGCATCTAAAATATTAAACTTGGCCACTTCACCTGTACGAATGTCTTTACCTAATCGAGGCATGCTCACAGGAACCACAATTTCGATTGCACCACGATCACACCAAACATCATCCAAATTACGATTTTTTCCACGCTGATCAGAAGACTCACAATACACATGATGCTCATTGCCATCTGCTGTGGTCTTGCCCTTATTTAATATCGGGCTTGAGAAAATCGTTTCGTAATCTAATAAAATACGAGGACGTAAATAACCAATAAATGCGTTATTTGCTGTGGTAAATGGACAGAAAAGTGCATTACGATCTTCTGTTAAGGTTTTACAGCTACCTTCATCTTCACCCGCAATTAAACTCGTCCCAGACCACACATCATTTAAATTTGCAACAGGCCCAACAGGACAACTTGCAGCCACTAAGTTGTTATAAAAAACAGATTTGTCTGTTCCTGAGTTCACAACTTTACAATCTTGAGCGGTACCACTGAGCGCATTACCAATCACCACACTATTGGCTAAATAAGCATGCTCAGAGGTACTATTTAATTCAATACCACCACTGTTCTTCAGTACTGTAATATTATTGAGTGCTAAACCATCACGTAAGTTGACAGCAAAACCTTTGTTTTTGAAAAAGGTACTATTGGCAATGATATTTTGAGGGTTACTGAACACCAACTTGCTGATGTCTGCGAGCCCATTTTGATTGTAAACAATCGCTCGACCAGAAGTGCTTTCATTATTTTTGAACAAAGACGTATAGATTTCATAAGCAGGTGCTTCTGAGTAAATTGCACCACCATCTACCGCTTTGTTGTTTTGAAAAATTGTGGTTCGCATATACAGACGGCTTGCTACAGCTGCGCCATCTTCTGAAAATCCAACATTGTAGATTGCACCACCAAGTCGTGCATAGCCATCTTCAAACTTTACATTTTCAAGTGTGAGTTTTTCATTATTAAAAATGATGCCGCCTTTATCAGCACATTGATCTTGCTTACATCCTTTAAATGAAATTTCTTTAAAATTGATCGCAAGTAGTTCTTTTTCGCCATCATTAATATTAAAAATTTGATCCTTACCCGTCATTTCAATGACGGCATTATTAAGACCGAGTACGACATCTTCATTGACGTTACTGTCATACGCCGTTTTCAGATTCAGTTCTGCTTTAATATCAATTTTTTTAGTGAGTTTATAAACTTCATTTTTTTTCAGAGAAATTGAGGCATAGGCGTCTTTACCCCCGCAACCATTATATCCGGCTTCTGGCATACCATTATTGATATATTCTATGGCTTCACGAAGTGAACATTCCTTGTCATCCTTTACAACATCTTCAGTGGTTGTAACGGTAATTTCTGCGCTAAATGCATGACCTGCCATGAGAAGCATGCCAATGCCTATGCTCTGTTTGAGCATATCCATCTCCTTAAATATTTTTTATCTTTTTATTCTTAAGTTGCACAATCCTTGCAACATTAAAATATTTTTATGTACTTTGTCACAGCTTGAGTAATTACTCAAGAATTTTTATTGCTTACCGATATTCATCAATTAGGGCAAAAATTTGTCTTAAATTGGCATGACTCAATTTGACTTTTTCACCTTTTAACATCTGAATCAGTTGTTCTAAAGAGCGAAGTAAAATAGACGCCTGATGCGGCCCATGTGCCAACAAATAATCTACAATTTGTTGATCCATATGGATGCCACGTCGCGCTAAAACAGAGTTCACGAGCGCTTGACGGTCTGCGTATAAGCTACCATTCGGCACTTTCACACTAACAGCCTGAGTTAATCTAGACTGTAGGTCTGGCAGTTCAAGTTTGAGTTCAATGGGCGCCAGCCGAGATGAAAAGACCAATTGACCACCTTCTTCGTTATTATAATTAATCAGGTGAAAAACAGCTTTTTGCCAATGTGGAACTCCGCTAATCGCTTCAATATCGTCTAAAGCCACCAAGTCATAGCGATCGAGCGAAGTAATCGCTTCAGTGGGAGCATCTAGCAATTCAAGCAATGAAACTTGAATTGCTGATTTGCCAATTTCTAAATAGGAGTCACATATTGCAGACAGTAAATGGCTTTTTCCTGTGCCAGCTCCACCATAGATATAGAAACGATTCATTAAACCAGCATGTAACTGACGAACACCATCGATTACATGCCCCCAACTCGGCCCAGAAAAATCACTAATTCGGGCATCGAGTTGTGGTTCTATATCTAGCTGCAATTGACGCATATCTATATTTTGGCCTTATCAATCTTTATGTTCTGATCTTTCAATGTTACTCGAAATTTCAGGATCTTGCAGCGAATTTGCAGACTGATTTTTGAGCTCAATATCAACAGCAACTTGATTGGTTTCTACGTTTAAAGTGCCACTTGCAGCATCATTTACGACAAGTACATCATTTCGGTATAAATTACTTTTCTCGTAATTTTCGCGTGCATGACGTAATAAGACCACAATAATCGCTGCAACGGGTAGTGCAATGAGCATTCCGAGGAGTCCTGCCAATTGCGCGCCTGCAAGGACTGCAAATACCACTGCCACAGGAGACAAACCAATTTTGTCGCCTAATAAGAAAGGCTGTAAAATATAACCTTCTATTGCCTGCCCTACCATGAATACCACCAGTACTAAGGCCAAATGCACCCAATCCAAACCGAATTGGAACAGGCAAGCCACAATTGCCGAAATAATACCTACCGCAAAACCCAAATACGGAATAATACTGGCTAGACCCGCAATCATCCCAATGATGATGCCAACCTCAATACCGACTAATTGGAGTCCAACCGCATAAACAACGCCCAATAAGAACATTACCAAGAATTGGCCTTTTACAAATGCACCTAAAACTTCATGACATTCGCCCACGATTGTGAGCGTGCTTTTTTCATATTTACGTGGAATAAGTCGACGCATGTTTTCTAACATTCGTTCCCAATCTAATAAGAAATAGAAAGCTATGATTGGAATTAAGACAATCGTGCCACCAATCTGTATGAAATTCAGACCCGATTGTGCCACTTTTAACAACATGGCTTGGATACTGTCTGCACTATAGTTGGTTTGAATATACTCCATGATCGCTGCTGACATTTGCTCTGTATCAATTTCCATCGGTACAAGATTAAATGTCTCTGATAACCACGGCAGGAATGTATAGTTGACCCAATGAATATTGCTTGGAATATTGTTTTTCGCATACATCAACTGTTCCCATACCAGTGGTACGAGGAACCACATTGCAAGGAATATAGCGACACCAATTCCAATAAAGACCAAACTGATAGATAACCAGCGCGGCAAGCCAATATTATGTAATTTATCGACTAAAGGGCTAAATAAATATGCAATTAGAAATGCGCCGACAAAAGGAACAACTACAGGCTTTAATAAGTATAAAACCCATATGATCAATGCTATCCCAGCAAGAATAAATATTCGGCGCAAGGTGCGATCACCCATATAAAGTCACCTTTTTTCAATGTAATCGTTATAGAAAGGAAAATATTTTAATAAAGATAACATTTTAGTGCGAAATAGCATAAGAGTTTTGCATATTCAGGTTATAATCCCCGCGCGAATGCGGAGACTTCATTATGAGCAACTCAACTTCTACCCCAAACACTGGTTTAAGCTACAAAGATGCAGGTGTCGACATTGAAGCGGGCGACGCGTTAGTCGATCGTATCAAATCTGTCGCGAAACGTACTGCACGTCCTGAAGTAATGGGCGGCCTAGGCGGCTTCGGCGCTCTTTGTAAAATTCCTAAAGGTTATGAAGAACCTGTTCTCGTATCTGGCACAGATGGTGTTGGTACAAAATTACGTTTAGCATTGAATTTGAACCGTCATGACACAATTGGTCAAGACTTGGTTGCAATGTGCGTAAACGATCTTCTTGTATGTGGTGCTGAACCACTGTTCTTCCTTGATTACTATGCAACTGGCCACCTCAACGTTGACGTTGCAGCAAATGTTGTGACTGGTATCGGTGCGGGTTGTGAACTTGCAGGCTGTGCATTGGTTGGCGGTGAAACTGCAGAAATGCCAGGTATGTATGAAGGCGAAGACTATGACCTTGCAGGTTTCTGCGTAGGTGTAGTTGAGCAAAGTAAAATTATTGATGGCTCTAAAGTTAAAGCGGGTGACGTTTTAGTTGGTGTTGCATCTTCTGGCGCACACTCAAACGGTTACTCACTTCTTCGTAAAATTTTAGATGTGAAAAACGTCGACCTTACTCAAATCGTTGATGGTCGTCCACTTGCAGATACAGCAATGGAACCAACACGTATTTATGTAAAACCAATTCTTCAGTTATTGAAAGAAGTGGATGTACACGCTATGGCGCACATCACAGGCGGCGGTTTACCGGGTAACTTACCTCGCGTACTGCCAAATGGTGCTCAAGCGGTAGTCAATGAAGCATCTTGGGAATGGCCAGAATTATTCAAACTACTTCAAAAAGAAGGTGGTGTTGAACAATTTGAAATGTACCGCACATTTAACTGTGGCGTAGGTATGGTTCTCGTGGTTGATGCAGCCGATGCTGACAAAACTGTTGAATTACTCAATAGCCTTGGCGAAAAAGCATTCACAATGGGTCACATTGCAGATAATGCTGAATCTGTTGAAGGCGCTGACGAAAAAATCCGCGTAGTTTTCGCATAAGCAACGTTCATGATTAAAATTGCTGTACTTGTTTCAGGCAGCGGATCTAACCTGCAAGCCCTGATCGATGCCAATCTATCAGGTCAAATCGTTGGGGTGATTTCCAATAGACCTGACGCTTTTGCACTGCAACGTGCAAGAAAAGCAAATATTGCAACTGCAGTCATTGAACATAAGCAATATCCAAGTCGTGAAGCTTTTGATGATGTGATGCATCAACAACTGCTCGACTGGGATGTTGATTTGGTCATTTTGGCAGGCTTTATGCGCATTTTAAGCGCAAAATTTGTCAAAGCATGGGAAGGAAAAATGATTAACATCCACCCTTCTCTGCTGCCAAATTATAAAGGAATGCATACTCATCAACGTGTTTTAAACACCGGTGATGTCTTCCATGGCTGTACAGTTCACTATGTGACTGCAGAGCTGGATGCTGGTCAAGCGCTTGCTCAAGGCGTACTTAAAGTCAATGTGCATGATCATGCTGAAAGTCTGGCAGATCGGGTTCACGTGCTTGAGCATGTGATTTACCCTCAAGTGGCAGAATGGATTTGTAATGGCACCATTCAACACACTGAAAACGGTGTTTTATATCGTGGCGAGCCTTTGCAACAACCTGTTCAATTCTGTAAGTTCTAAGCAACTGTATAACTTAACAATCAACGCATCTTAGGGTGCGTTTTGTTTTTTAAGGGCCAAATAAAACTCTATTTATTACTAAAATCTAAAATCTAAAATCTAAAATCTAAAATCTAAAATCTAAAATCTAAAATCTAAAATCTAAAATCTAAAATCTAAAATCCATTTTTGCAGAATGTTCAACTTTATGATCAATATGTAGTTTTTAGTTAAATTAAAGCTTTTAGCATCATTAAAATAATAAGCTTATATTGCAATTAGAAAACCTTATAAATCTAGAAATATTACATCCTTCAAACAAAAGTGGAGAAAATCACATGTTAAAATCCATCACACTGGCGACTTGTGCATGTATAACACTGGGTATGATTGGTTGTGCTACGACATCAAATCCAGCTACTGATCGTAATTTAGATAAATTACAAAACAAAAATTGGGTTGCGAGTGAAATTCAAGGCGTTAAGCTCGAAGCTGACCCTAACAATTCGAACGTACCCACTATCACTTTCGACGATACTCGTGTAAGTGGTTCTGATGGTTGTAATCGATTCATGGGTGGTTACGCTGTGCAAAACACAAAAATCCAATTTTCAAACCTTGCTACAACACAAAGAGCGTGTTTGACTGCGACAAATATTCCTCAACATTTTTCGCAGGCATTGAGCCAAGTCACTCATTATGATGCCTCTAAAGATCATTTGAAATTTTTAGATGCCAATAACAAAGTTGTTTTACAATTTGAAAATGCGAAATAAATCTCAAAAGTAGGATGTTTCATTCATAAAAAAAGCACTCTATAGAGTGCTTTTTTTATGTGTTGTGGTTTTTAAGGTTCAATAATGACGCTTAGACAATTTAAGTAAATCTTTGATCAATTCAACAGTTTCCACAGGATGTTCCAATGGGAACATATGACTCCCCGCAGCAACTTTAAATGGAATCCCAAATTTTTTCTCAACCTTTTGTGGAAAGTGCCGAGCTAAAAATGGTCCCTGCTCTGCAATTAACTGCTGTACAGGTACTTGCGGTTGAGCATGAGGTAACCACCACAGTGAAGGATTAGTTCGAAAAATATGAACCTCATCATCACGTGAAATCGTCAATTCCACCCCACCACGCAGTTTATCGTCCATCAAGGCATGATCAATATAAGATTGATAACAGTCTGGATCGAAATCTTTATAAAAACCTTTCGGCCTTAAAAGCTCTGCTGCTTGTTCACGGCTGTCCCAATGATCACGACGACGCTTCGACAATCCTGCTGGGGACATTTTATCGAGGACTTTAAGTTTGAGGAGTTTTGCGATGTGCAAAGCAAAAGACTCTTTCCCCATGATCATAGGCGGATCAATCATTAACACTTGTTCAAACAATTCTGGGCGTTGTAAAGCAGCCTGAAATGTTAAAACCGAACCTAATGAGTGACCTAATCCAATCACCTTACGACCATTGGCCTGACGTACAATACTGTCAATGACTTGCTGTGTTAAGCTCTTCCAATGGTTATCGATTGGGTAACGCTTATCTGGCCCAAGTAACGGCACATAGATCACATCATATTCATCACTCAGTAAATCAAACAATTTTTGATAAACCCGTGATGGCACGCCATTGGCGTGCGCAAAATGAATTAACGGTTTCATTGTAATTTCGTGCTGTTTTCAGATTGAACCTGTTGTGACAATGCGCTTGCCAAACCTTGACCAAATGAACTTCCCATACGACCTAGTACAGAATCAAACGGACTATTTTCAATGGTGTAGTTCACGGCTTTTTCAGTTTTTAATTCACGTTTCAGGCTATTTAAACTACCTGTACGGTCAGCAATACCTAGCTTCACAGCCTGATCACCCGTCCAAAATAAACCTGAGAAAATAGCTGGATCATTTGATTTTAATTTCTTACCGCGACCTTCCTTCACTGCATTAATGAAATGCGCATGAACATTATCGAGTACACCTTGAACATGTGCTTTTTGTGCTGCATCTACAGGTTGAGTCATGGATAAAATGGCTTTGTTCTCACCCGAAGTCATGGTGCGATCTTCTACACCGAATTTTTGCATCAAACCACTAACACCATAATTCGGCATAATCACGCCAATCGAACCCACTAAACTTGAAGGATTGACAATAATTTCATCTGCCGCAGACGCAATATAGTACGCACCTGAAGCGCCTGTATCACCAATAATGGCATACAGTTTTTTATCGGTATGGGCTTTTTTCAAGTACTGAATTTCTTGCCAAATTTCATCAGACTGAACAGGTGAACCACCCGGTGAATTAATATTGAGAACAACCGCTTTGCTTTGTTTATTTTCATAAGCTTTTTTCAGAGCTTTGATGGTATTTGCACTGTTTACACTTTGCTTGTCCGCTGCAATGGTCCCAATGATATCAACCACGGCAATATGTGAACCCGCTGTTGCTGCAGGATCAGATGACGACATGCTGCAACTTTTTGCCATCGCAATGATAATAAATAGCAAATAAGCAAAGGTTAAAAATTTAAAAAATATACCCCATCTACGTGCTCTACGTTGTTCTTCAACGGAAGAAAGCACGGCTTTTTCTAATATTTTCCATTCATTTCCAGTTGGCTGCTGAATATTGTTTGAAGAACTTTGCTGTTTTTCTTCAGGTTTTGGTGGCCATTCGGACATAAAAAAACCCATTTGATCGTTAATTTGTAGTCATTATATACACGCTAATCGCTATAACTGTCTAATCAATTCATTTTCCCCTATAATTATTTTAAATTTTCTTTCATTTCTTTCAGACTTAAATAAGATGACCGACCAAAATTCACAGGACACCACATATCACCTGTTAAAATTTATCAGCCGTCAACCTATTCAAATTTCAAGATTAATTGCAAAAGGTTTGGCTGGGTTAGTCAATGTTTTAAAAATCTCTAAAACCTACTCTACGATTCAACGCAATCTTAAAATTGCATTGCCTGAATTATCAGAGTCAGCTCGCATTCAACTCACTAAACAAGCGATTCGAAACGAACTTTGTTCTTATTTTGAATTTTTTAACATTTGGGGTGCAAGTACAGAAAAAAATATTCAACGAATTCATCACGTACATGGCGCTGAATATTTACATGAAGCGCTCGCCCTACAAAAAGGCGTTGTACTCGTAGTACCACATTTTGGTACTTGGGAAATCATGAATGCATGGGTTGCGCAGTACACTCAAATGACCATCATGTACAAGCCGGTAAAAAGCGAATCTGCCAACAATTTTGTCCGTGCTGCTCGAAGCCGTGAGCAAGCAATATTGGTTCCTACGGATGAATCAGGTGTACGTCAGATTTTCAAAGCCTTAAAACAAGGTGGGACGACTGTGATCTTGCCAGACCATACCCCCAATGCCGGCGGCGAAATGATTCCATACTTTGGTATTCCACTAAAAACCAGCAACTTAAGTGCAAAATTAATTCAAAAAACCAAAGCACGTGCGCTCTTACTGTATGCCATTCGTAACGATAATCATGGTTTTGATATGCATATCGAACCTATGGATGAGAATATCTATCAAGGCAATGCAGATGATGGCTCTATAGTTATCTTTAAAGCAGTGGAAGATTTAATTCATCGTTATCCAGAGCATTATCACTGGAGCTATAAACGCTTTAAAGCCAACCCAAAATTGAGAAATCTATACAATATTAGTGATGAAGAAGCCGTTCAACGCATTCGTGATATTCGTGAGGAATATCAAAGACAGCAAACAATAAAAAATGTGGCAGAATGACATTTTCAAGCAATACACTTGAAGCAGTTTTCTATTCAGATTCTTTAGATAGCCTGCGATATAGATCGAGCCATTTATACTTTGTCCGCTCTTCAATTAGTTCAATTTGCTGTTTATTTTGCTTGAAATGGATACTTCCACTTTGTGCAGTTTGCAAGAGTGGAATGTCTAATTGTTTGAGGCGTGTTTGGGTCATGTTTGCAGGATGTCCATAACGATTAAAGCGCCCTGCAGAAGCAATCGCCAACTTGGGCTTAAAATGGTTTAAAAACGCATAGGATGAACTGTGCCGACTACCATGGTGTCCGAGCACCAAGACATCGACTTTTAGGTCTGGATAATCACTTAATATTTGATATTCAGTCTCCCAACCCGCATCCCCCATCAATAGAAAATGTCGTGGCCCATTGACGTCTTTGACCGTGACATATAGAACACAAGAACGTTCATTGGCATTCCATTTGGCATCTGTCAGATCTTCAGGCTTTGGCGAGAGTATTTCAAAATAGACTTGCTGATCCCAATTCCACTGCTGACCACGCTGACATAAGCGCTGTGGAGCTTGGTTTATGGTTTGTACCCGCTCATTACTTGAAAGCTGCCCAATATCAAGCTGTTGCTCCAATGAGAAAAAGCCACCACTATGGTCTTGATCTAAATGAGTCAATAACACCCGATCTAGTCGATGGACACCATTCACACTCAAAAATGGCCGGATGATATTTTGCCCGACACTAAATTGACTTTCATCATAGTTTCCACCGAAGTCTACCATCATGTGATGATCTACAGAACGGATATAGATCGCCTGCCCTTGCCCCACATCTAAAATTGAAAGTTGAAAGTTTGCTGAATTTCTCCATGGGATAAACAGAGCAAAAAAGGCAATGACCGCCCAATATTTTGGCAAGATACCTTCAGGTAAAAATAAGATTACTATAACGAGTATCAACAGTATGATTTGAGTTGACGTCAATGCGACATCTTGCATTTTTGGTGCAAAGAGTCGATCTAAGCCATAGAGAAATACATGTAACACTTCTAAACACAGATCATTGAATAAAAAAACCAAATGCGCTAAAGGTGTAGAAATATAAGAAAGTGCCCCTCCGATGATATCTAAAGGAACCACCACAGCCCCTAACCATGGGATGGCAAATAAATTACTTAGTGGGCTAATCCAAGTCACTTGCTTGAAAAAAATCACCATCAATGGAAATAAAGCGACAAAGATTTTCCATTGTGATTCCACCATCAACCACATTGAATGCTTTAACTTTTGCCAAAAACTGGCTTCCGCTTGAGCCAGTAAATGCTTCCTTAAGGTTTGATAAATCCGCAGTAAAATAAAGCATGCGCCATAAGACAACCAAAATGCCGCGGATAAAATACTAAAGGGATCCACAAGCAATAAAATTGCGGCACTAAAAACCAGCAGTTGAAAAGGCTGAATGGTTTGCCGTAACAAAAGTATGCTACTGGAGACAAGGCAGATCGTCAGCGTTCTTAGCGCCGGTATTTCAAAACCAGTAAATGCACAATATAAAAGGACACAAAAGATAAAGGGCAGGACCAATACATATTGTTTGGGCCATTTGAGATAGATTTTGGGACAATATTTGCGAATACCAAACTGCATCGCCCAACAGAGCATGCTGGCAAAAACAAGTACATGTGGACCAGATATCGCCAATAAATGACTCATCCCAAAGCGTTGAAATAATTCACTGGTGCCTTCAGTGATTAAACTTTTATCACCTGTAAGCAGCGCTAACAGCAAGCCATGATTCCGCAGCGGCTGTTGGTATATAAACGCTCTTAAATATAAACGCTGCTGTTCGACTTTTATTTTGAACTGATGCAACACACCTTGATGTCGTTGATACTGCTGCCCATAGCCCATCGCAATCACATGTTGAGGTGGTATTAATTCCACCGACTTCACCTTTAAACTGGCATGTATATTTTGCTGTATGCTCCACCGTTCTTGATCAAATGCACCTTCTGTCACATAACTCTGCGTAGGCCGTAACTCACCATACATTCGATAATATTGTCCAGGGACCAACTGGATCGTCTGCTCATTATTTTGCAAAATTGAATTGGGTAAATACGCCATAAAATATTGAATCTGCTGATTCAGATTGAGCACTTCAATTTTTTGCTGAATTGCTTGGTCTTTGAGTTGGCTGATCTGTGGAATATACGCTATAAACTCGCCTTGTCTGCTCTGATGTTCAACCAATGCCAAACGCTGATCGAGTTGAGTATTGGCGAAACTAAAGCCGAGAATTGCACCTATGCAAAGATTTGCACTGAGCTGTAAGATTTTCGAAAAGATACTTTTTAGTTTTGGTGAAATGTAGAGCTGTAGCACTAGCCAAATCAGGACAATAAAAAGCAACTGAGCTGTCGAGAGTTGTGGATTCCAAAACATGAACCCCATAAAAGAAATACCTAAAATCCAGCCAATACAAAAACTTTGTAACATAAGTCGTCATTATTTTTATTATGTGCTGGCAATAATAAAGCCCACCGCGGTGAGCTTCAATCAAACAATCTTAATCCACTAATTTTTTACAAAATCAATTTAGCGCTTAGTCATCTACCCATAAACCATCTTGCATATGCAAAATCGCATCAGCAGATTGAGCTAAATATTCATCATGGGTCACAATTAGCATTGCCATGTTAAATTCTTTACGTAATTCAGACAGCAACTCAAAAATCTTCACCGCGGTTTTGCGGTCTAAGTTCCCTGTTGGCTCATCAGCCATCATCAACTTAGGTCTTGCTACCAATGCACGAGCCAAAGCCACACGTTGACGTTCACCGCCTGAAAGCTCACCAGGTTTGTGCGTCATGCGGTGGGAAAGTCCAACGCGTTCCAAAAGATATTCAGCTTGCTGCTTCACTTCTTTGAAGTTACTCGACTTACGTAACATCAATGGCATTGCCACATTTTCAAAGGCGGTAAATTCAGGCAACAAGTGATGGAATTGATACACAAAACCTAAATGCTCATTACGGATATAACCACGCTCTGCTTCACCTAAAGTGTCAAAGCGTTGACCATTAATCATCACTTGACCCGATGTTGGACGATCTAAGCCACCCAATACATGCAACAACGTACTTTTACCAGAACCACTTGACCCCACAATCGAAACAAACTCACCTGCTTTGACTTGTAATGAAAGTCCACGAATCACATCGACTGTAGACTTCCCATCGGTAAAAGATTTGGTAATGTTTTGGGCATCTAAAACTAAATTACTCATAGCGTAGAGCCTCTGCAGGTTGAACTTTAGCTGCACGTAATGCCGGATAAATAGTCGCGATAAAGCTAAGACCCAATGATAAAGATACAATCACCACAACATCTTGCCATCTTAAATAAGACGGTAAATAGTTGATGAAGTAAGCATCAAACATATTTAAGCCCAATGTTGTATTCAACCAACCGACTAAATTACTAATACTCGATGCAGCGATAATCCCTAAAATCGCCCCTGACACCGTACCAATCACCCCAATCACTGTACCTTGCACCATGAAGATCCGTGTGATTGTAGCCGGTGAAGCGCCTAGTGTACGCAAAATGGCAATATCGGATTTTTTATCAGTGACCACCATCACCAATGAAGACACGATATTAAATGCTGCAACCAATACAATAAGGAACAGCAATAAACTTACCATTGCCTTTTCCATTTGAATCGCACTGAACAGATTACCGTGCGTATAAGTCCAATCTGAAGCATAAAAGTTTGCAGGTAAATCACGCACAATTTCTTGAGATACTTGTGGCGCTGCAAAAATATCATCCAACTTCATACGGATGCCTTGTGCACCATCTGGCAGTCTTAATAAAGTCGACGCATCGTTCAGGGCCACATAGCCCATCATCGAATCAACTTCCGCACCAATACTGAAAATACCCACAATTTTAAATCGTTTAAAACGCGGAACAACGCCAGCCGGAGAAGGTGTTGCTTCAGGAAGCACTAAGGTCACACTGTCATTCAAGCCTAAACCTAAGGCATCTGTCATTTGCTTGCCAAGGACAATACCAAACTCACCTTTTTTCAGGTTATCGATACTGCCTTCCACCATATGGTCTTGGATAATTGATACTTTTTTTTCATACTGCGGTTCAATCCCACTGACCATAATGCCAGACACTTGACCTTGTGCCGTCAACATTCCCTGTAATTGGGTGAATGGTGCGACACCTTGAACATGCTCATGCTGCTCAATTTTTTTTGCAAGTTCAGGCCAATTTGTTAAAATTTGTGTTGAAGAAACAGTGGCTTGAGGTATCATTCCTAAGACACGAGTTTTCAGCTCACGATCGAAACCATTCATCACAGATAAAACTGTAATAAGGACTGCCACACCAAGCGTGAGGCCGATCATGGATACCAGAGCAATAAAAGAAATAAAGTGGTTACTGCGCCGAGCGCGAGTGTATCTCAACCCTATATACAGCGAGATTGGTTTAAACATAACCATCTAGTCCGAGGTAATATATATTATGGAAAACTTACAGCATCAAAGCGTTCAAACTGAACGCCGTGTAATGTCGCGTATCGATGCTGCTTTGCGCATCAACTATCAGATTATCTCTGATGATGTTGCACTGAATGATCCTTACGATCCTAATTTTGTATTGCCGCGCTATTTTCTACTACTTGCTGAATTAGATCAATTTGATCATGCACTCAACTACGAATTAGAACAATTAGCTGAGAAAGATCAACAAATTGCTCGAATCTTATCCTTATTTAACCAAAAGTTAAACCTTATTACGGGTTCTTTATACGACGCAATTGTACAAAGCATGTTACCAGTGCCTGAGCATGTGAATTTTTCAGAGACTGGTTTGAGCTTTTTTAGCGAACGCGCGATTAAAGAAGGTACTTATATCCATGTGACCTTAAGCCACCCTGAAAATTTCTTCCATATTGCGGCAACTGCGCAAGTGGTTTATAGCCGTGAAGAAGAAAGCAACTTATACCGTACGGGTGCCTATTTTATCACACTGCTCCCTCAAGACCGCGTCAAACTTGCAGAGTGTATCGCACTGACCCAAAACAAAGAGTGATTTTTAATCAATGTTTTAATTTGTGGGCGAGCTCTCTGTTCGCCCGAAAATCTTTATAAAAATAAACAAACAAGCCTGATAATAGAATCACAGCACCAAGTAAAACCATCAATGATAATTTTTCATCATTCAGTAAAGCACCAAAGAGCATAGCAAGCATGGGTGTGAGTACCGTTGTTAAAGACAAAGTTGTCGCTTTGATGTTTTGTACCAGTTTGAAATAACAAAACATGGCAATCAATGAAGCCATAATCACTGCATAAAATAAGCCAATGAGTGCTTTGGTCGAAGGCATCTGTGTCGGTGCATATTGCCAAATAAACGGTAGCATTGCAGCAGAAAATAGTGCTGAGATAAGAATCGAACCCGTGGCTTGAGACATGGGCTGCAATGGCGCATTGACTTTTTTCACCCAAAAAATCGACATACAGTAGACGAATACGCTCATTAACATTAAGACGATGCCAACAGGCTGTACGTGCTGATCACTGCCGCCCAAGCAAATAATGGCTAAACCACAGACGGCAATCAACATCCCAATCCATTGCAAGCGATGCAGATAGGTATGAAAGAAGAAACGACCGATCAGACCCGTCATAATTGGTGCCAAACCAAACATCAGGGCAATAATGCCTGAGCTGAGATAGGCCGTTGCCATATAGGTAAAAATCTGAGAACCAATAAAACTAAATGCCCCCGCCAAATAACTGTGCAGGGAGGTTTTATCCATCGGAAGTTTATGTTTAAAAATAAACAATAATGCGACAGCCAAGGGTAATGCGATAAAAAAGCGTAATGTCAGTGCCCAAAACGCATTGATATCACTTACACTCCAAACGATGGCAAGTGGCGTGGTTGACCAAATGAACACCAACAACGCATAAGTCGTCGCTAGATTTGTTTTAGATGGCATGGTTTTTACTTCTGCGCCGTTTTACGTTTTTGCTTTTGAATGGTTTGATCTAAGCTGCTGGAAAATTCACGCTTATCTCGTTCAGAAATCGGGGCTGGACCACCGGTTTGCACACCTGCGCCCCGTAAAGTATCCATAAAGTCGCGTAAGTGTAGACGTGCTTTGACATTTGCTGTGGTATAAATCTCACCCCGAGGATGTATCGCTATACCGCCCCGCTCAATCACTTCAGCAGCAAGTGGAATATCCTGTGTCATCACGATGTCGTGCTCTTTCATGCGCTGAATAATTTCTTTATCCGCTGCATCTGCCCCGCTCATGACTTGAATTGAGTTAATCCGCACCGAAGGCGTTATCCCAACATTTTGATTGGCGACAAAAGTGACTTCTAACTGGTAACGATCAGAAGCCCGAATAATCACATCACGTAAAATGCGTGGTAACGCATCTGCATCCACCCATAATTTAAATGGCAGCACTGATTTTCCATTCACTTTTAAACACGACTCATAGTAACAAATCTACATGACATTTTGGGGATCTGCATCCGCTGAATGGATCTACATTTCTCTAATCATGAGAATCGAAAAGCTGCAAAATGAGCCAAAGTTGAGCCTATTTTCCAATGCTTTAACATTTAAATCCTACTGAAAACATTTTTTATGCATGATTTCATGATAAATATGACGTCGGTGACTTGAAAATTTCAAATAACCCTCGATTTATTAATTATGAAACCAACCCAATATCAATTGTGCATATGAAAAAACAAAATAGCCCTGAAATTATCACTATTGAAGATCAAACTTTTGGTAGTCATGTTGAACATTGGAATTTGCTTACAGGCAACCCGACAACGGATGTACCAGTTTGGCTGGGTCAGGCATTGGATGCACCCATTATGCCGATGGGCTTATGTGCACAAGAATCTGATATGGATCAAAGTACATGGCTGATTCAAGGTCCATCTCAAGCGTCTATTCAACTTTGCCAAGTGATTGCTGTAGAAAATAATAAACCTAAAGCCGTTAAAACTGCATTTCCAAGTTTTGATAGCCCATATAAAACCAAAGCCACCATTGAACGTATTATTACCTGTAAATCCAATACACAAGCTGTGCTTTGCCTCGACTTAGGCGCAAATACCAGTGTGTATGCTTTTGATAGTTTATATAGCGTCAATCACGACCAATATGAAAAAGATGCAAGCTACAGTGTGCAACTCAATGCTTGGGCCTATGAACTCGAAGCTGTCGCAGAACATGAACAGCTTGTCGTTGACGATCCTGCATCGATTAAACATCATCGCGCTTTAAACGATATATTGGCAGCAAATAATGGTGTTGCCCCTGCAGACTTACACGAACAAATTAAAGCGTGGCAACCAAAGTCTGAAGATGACAAAGCGCCAGTGACCGTCGATTTTTCTAAAATGGTTGCATACCTATATGGTGAAAACCTCGGACAAGAAGACGAAGCATGGTTCCAAGGGCATATAGTTGGCAAAACCGCCATGCAATTTAAAGAGCAAGACTATACGCTGTATGATGTGACCTTAATCCAAGAAGAAAACCAAGAAGCGGTGATTGTTCGTGTTGCAACACGAAATCCGGCGCATAAAGATTTCAATGTTGGGCAATATATTCGTGGCAACCTGTGGATACAAGCCAATATTTACGCGAAATCTGCCTAATTTAAATTCAAAAGCCTTATTTTCAAATAAAAAAACCGCTTTAGTGCGGTTTTTTTTATTTCTCGCTAATCATGTGTATTCGCTGAATATTTAAATGATTGAATATTTTTTATCCACAATCCAGTCAATATATTCTATTTTTAAATTCAAATTAAAATAACTTATCCACAATATTAAATTCAAAATAATGCTGCTAAATAAATCCATCTGCAAAGGATAAAATATAAAAATCTAATATAAATAAATAAGATAGGAAATTTATGAAACTAAATTTATCAATTCAGTTGCTTATTTTTAAATAAACTAAATAGTTTAGTAAGTTTACGGCAGATAGTACTTTATTTAATCAAATAATTATGTTAAAAATGCGTTTAAGAAATAGTAATTAACGATAAATAGATCGGAAAGAATATCTATGAAAGTCGTGCAAGAAGAAAACTTATCGCAAGTTGACCATCACATGGAATCTCGATATCAAATCGAGCCAATGTCCTGCTTATTTTTTATGTTAGGTATGCTGATTTGTGCATACGTGTTACATACTTTTATTTTTTAATCTATTCAATAAAAAAACCGGCATTTGCCGGTTTTTTTTATGCCTTTAGGATTATGCGTTGCGTTTCGCAAAGTCATCCATAAAGTTAACCAATGCTTGAACGCCTTCTAACGGAACAGCATTATAAATACTTGCACGCATACCACCCACTGAACGGTGACCGGCTAAATTAAGCAAGTGGTTTTCTTCAGCTTCTTTCAAGAATTGTTCTTCCAAATCTGGATTCGCCAAAGTAAATGGTACGTTCATGATTGAACGGAATTCTTTTGCAATTGGATTTGCATAGAAATCGCTTGAATCAATATAACCATAAAGCAATTCAGCTTTTGCCATATTCGCTTTATAAATTGCGTCTACACCGCCCTGCTCAAGTAACCATTCAAAAACGAGGCCAGATAAGTACCATGCATAAGTTGATGGTGTATTCACCATTGAACCATTTTTCGCTTGAGCTGAATATTTCAAGATACTTGGAATATCTGCTTTCGCTTGATCCAATAAATCATCACGAATAATCACTAAAGTTAAACCAGCCGGACCAATATTTTTCTGAGCGCCTGCATAGATTAAACCGAACTTAGAGACGTCTAATGGTGCAGATAAAATGCTTGATGAAAAATCGGCAACCAATGGCTTGTCTGTTTCAGGAATGTTGGCAAACTGAAGACCGCCAATGGTTTCATTATCTGCATAATGCACATAAGCTGCATCATCAGATAAGTTCCAAGTGCTTTGATCAGTAATCGCAAGTTTACCGTCAATGATCGTACCCGCTTCAACGACATTAATGTCGCCATAACGCTGTGCTTCTTTCAACGCTTTTTCAGACCAAATACCAGTGTGGATATAGTCTGCTTTGCTGTTTTTACCCAATAGGTTTAATGGGATCGCAGAGAATTGCAGTGATGCGCCACCTTGAAGGAATAACACTTTATAGTTGTCTGGAATATTCATCAGCTTACGAAGATCAGCTTCTGCTTTCTCTGCCACAGCGACATAGTCTTTACTACGGTGGCTCATTTCCATGATCGAAAGGCCTTTGCCTTGCCAGTCAAGCATTTCAGCTTGAGCTTTTTCTAAAACGGCAGTGGGTAATGCAGCAGGACCAGCACAGAAGTTGTACGCGCGCATGAGTTTTCCTTTCAAAGTGAAACACAATAAAATGATGGCATTTAACCATATCTGACGCGTGCTTGCAGTAGTTAAAGCTGAAAATATTCCAATGCTGTCTGACATTTAAAGTCAAAATTTCAATAAAGATCAAAATTAATTCTTCTTAATTCAAATTATTAGATTTACTGATATTTTTTATCCCTTGAATTGATGCTAATTTAAGGTCTTGATGTGCGAAAATGACGTGCGCTGCGAAGATAAAATTTATTTACATATGTATATGAAACAATACAACAACTTAGTGAATTTACCCAACTTCATCACAATGACTATAATGAACCCATCCTAGCTGTGAGTGTATTTTTATGCCTTTACCTCGAACAGATTATTCTATAAAAATTAAACATACATTTCGTTCAGGTTTACTGCTTGGCCTTGGTTGTTTCAGTGGCTTTTTTAGCCCCACGGTACTTGCGCAAAGTATCAGTTATAGCCAAGCAGAACAAAGTCTACTCACTAGTTCGTATAGTACTCAGGCCAACCAAGCGCTACAACAATCTGCCGAACTTCAAGCTCAGGCCATTAAAGGCCTTGGTTTACCTCGTGTGGATTTAAACGTCCGTGCCTATGCCTTTCATAATGAACTCGATATTCCTCTCGGCGCCTTAAAAAACAACTTAGAACAAACGCTGAGTAATGGCATTAATAATAAAATTGATGAAAGCTTACCGAGTGATTTGGCAGACCCATTAAAAGACAGTCTGCAACAGCCAATCCGTGATGGTGTCGGATTAATTCCAGATTCTTCCCAAGTGGTCTTAGATGATCAAGTGATCCGCCCTACCGTTTCCGTAATGATGCCGCTGTATACCGGTGGGTTAACGTCTAGCGCCAAGGAAATTGCCAATATCCAAGCCAAACGCAGCGCGATAAGCAGTGAACAACAACAAGATGTGCAACGTTTTGAATTAATCCAAGCCTACTTCAATGCTCAATTACAAAAAAAATTAGTCGAAAGCAGCCGCTTCAATTTAAATGCGATGCAACAACACTATGCCAATGCGCTCAAAATGGAACAACAGGGTTTTATTAGCAAAGGCCAGCGTATGCAATTTGAAGTGGCGAAGAATAATGCACTCAGAACTTTTCAAAATACTGAAGCGAATCTTCGCTCTAGCTTATTTAAGTTAAACAACTTAATGCAAAGCAGCCAAATTACTGATCTTTCAACGCCATTATTTATTAATCAGCAACACAATCAAAATATAACCGCCTTGCTGAAAAGTTATCAGGATCAGTCTAGTTTGGTACGTAAAATGCAATTGGACAGTCAATTGGCCGGTGCCAATGTGAAAGCCCAAAGCGCAGCAAAAAAACCCAACGTCTTTGCCTTTGGTGAATATAGTCTTGGCGATAAACAAAACTGGATCGTTGGTGTTGCCGCTCGCTACAACTTATTTTCAGGTATTGATAAAAACAAATCCGTACAAGCTGCTGAACTTCAACGCTATGCATCTGAGTTAATGACTGAGCGTACCAAACAAGAAATTGAAAGCCTGATTTATAGCTCATTTAATGAAGTCACCAGCGCTCAACAAAGTCACCTGTTGTTGCAGCAAAACCTAAAAGCTGCTCAAGAAAATTTAAGAATTCAACAGCTTTCATTTAAAGAAGATATGGGAACAGCCACACAAGTGATTGATGCACAAAATGCACTGAGCGGGCTACAAAGTGAAATGGCACTCAATGCTTATAAATACGTGATGTCACTTGCAACATTGCTACAAAGTCACGGGAGCATTGACCAGTTCCAAAGCTATATCAATCAATCACACACCGATTACATCCGTTAAACTTAGACTGGGGAAATGCACATGAATCAGGATTCAACTGATCAACCAAAAGACACCTCAACTGAGGATAAATCATCTGTTACATCAACAAATGATACGGTTGTACCAAAGCCTGTTATGGAAAACAGTAGTACGCAAGACGAAATCGCGATGGATAAAAAGCCGACAGAATCTGTTAATTCAACGTCTCTAGAGCAAGACCACTCTTTCCCCCCAACAAAAGACCAACATAAGAAATCTATACTGATAAAAATTGCCGTTGGCATTATATTGATACTACTTTTGGCATTGATCGCATTTGGTCTATGGAAAAGTTATCAGCCTAAACAGGTTGAATTACAAGGTCGAGTAGAGGCAGAAACAATCCACATTAGTACCAAAGTACCCAGCCGTATCGAAGAAATATATGTGCATGACGGTGAAAAAGTACAAGCAGGTCAAGCACTGGTTCGTTTAACCAGCCCCGAAGTCGATACAAAGAAACAACAGGCTTTAGCTGCTCTCCAATCTGCGCAAGCACTGCAATCCACAGCTGAACGTGGCTCTCAACAAGAAAATATTGATAGTTTATATGCCAATTGGCAAAGTCTAAAAGCACAGCAACAATTGGCGCAAACCACCTACCAACGTGGTCAAAACCTCTATAAAGAAGGTGTCATTTCACGACAACGCCGTGATGAAATGCAAGCTGCCGCAGTGTCTGCTGCACAAATGACAGAAGCGTCTTATCAACAATATGCGCGTGCAAAACGTGGCAGTACACCGCAACAACAAAGTTCGGCAGATGCCCAAGTCAAGATTGCGCAAGCCGCATTGGCTGAAGCCAATGCACTTGAGGCTGAAACCAAGTTATTTGCACCGTCCAATGGCACCATTTCAAAAACCTATGGCAAAGTTTCAGAATTAGTTGCGATGGGTGTGCCCGTTGTAAGCCTGATTCAAGATGATAGCTTATGGATTAGCTTAAATGTCCGTGAAGACCAGTATGCTCAAGTGTATCAACTCAAGACCATGCAAGGATTTATACCGGCACTGAACAAATCTGCCGAGTTTAAAATTGATCACATAGAAGCCGAAGGTGAATTTGCAACGATTAAAACCACGCGGCAAACGGGCGGCTATGACATTCGTAGTTTTAAAGTCCAACTGAAACCCGCTCAGCCGATTGCTGACTTAAAAGTGGGTATGAGCGTGTTGTTTAAAATTGAAGAGCGTAAATAATGTTTAGGGGCATTCTGCGTGAGTTTCGCTATTTAATGCAGCACAAATGGGACTTGTGTATGGTCACACTTGCCCCCGCCCTTGTGATTTTGCTCTTTAGCAATATGTTTGCTCAAGGCAAACCAGATCATTTACCTATCGCGATCATAGACCAAGATCAAAGCAGTTTAAGCCGTAACATTACTCATTTTGCGCAGCTCAACCATACCTTAAAAGTAGCCACTATTACACCCAGTATGGACGATGCTGAAAAGCTTTTAAATCAAACCCACATTTGGGGCTATATTCATATTCCTGCTGGCGCAGAGCAACGACTGGTTCAAGCAAAAGATGCAGAAATCAGCATTGCCTATAACCAAAGCTATTTTAGTGTCGGCAATAGTATTTCATCAGCCATGTTACTGAGTACACTGCAAGCCATGGCCGATTTTAGTGGTCATCAGTATTTAGAAAATAGCATCCCCTACCTCGATGCACCGACGCCCAATGTTAAAATTTCACCCTTATACAATCCGAGTTTAAATTATGAGTTCTATTTAGAGCCTTATATGATTCCTGCGATTCTGCATTTATTACTCTGTTGCTGTGT
This sequence comes from Acinetobacter sp. YH12045, assembly GCF_013419925.1. NCBI lineage: Bacteria > Pseudomonadati > Pseudomonadota > Gammaproteobacteria > Moraxellales > Moraxellaceae > Acinetobacter > Acinetobacter sp. YH12045. The sequence goes on from NZ_VOZE01000002.1 coordinate 222,797, forward strand.
CGCATTTTCAGTCGGTCAAGAAATCAAATATGGCACTGTAAATCAATGGGTGAATCCAAGTTCTGTCTTTCAAGCTTTAATCGCTAAAAATCTCAGTTATGTTTTCATTTTTACCGCCTGGACTTGGGCGTGGATGTTCTGGCTAATTGTGTTTAGAGGGTGGTTTGTTCAGGGGTCATTACTGCTCATTTTGCTCGGGCAATTGTTTTTTTATACTGCCTATGCCTTTATCAGCTCTACTGTAGTTTTGGCGACACGTGATCTCACCAAGTCCTTTGGTTTTATTGCGGTATATGGTGGCTCATCTCTAAGTTTTGCAGGGGTGACATTGCCGCTGAATAATGCGCCAATGTTTACAAAGTTCTGGGCCAATATTATCCCCTATACGCCTTATGCCAAACTACAAACAGAACAATGGGTCATTGGTAGCCCAATCTCCATTTCAATCACACCGCTTGTCACTCTGATCATTTACTGTCTGTTCTATTTTGTTCTTGCCAGCTTCTTTTTACGTAAAGTACTAAAGGAGCAACTCATATGAATGTAATTGCATCATTTCTATCAAATTTGCTCAGACACTATATTCAAACCTTTAAAGATATTGTGAAGCACAGTTCGATTTTTACCACTTTAGTGCTTTCTGTTTTTCTTTACAGTTTTTTTTATCCCATTGCCTATCAAGCGGAACACGCAGAATCGCTACCCATCATTGTGGTGGATGAGGAACAAAGCATACTCACCAATACGATTATTGGTGCTGTAGCCAATAGTCCCAATGTAGAAATTCAAGCTGTGACAGGTAATTTTGCTGAGGCTGAAAATATGCTCAGAAGTCAGCAAGCTGACGGGATTTTACTGTTGCCGAGTAATCTTTCAAATAGCATTCGCCGTGGTGAAACCGGTGGAATTGGTTTATATCTCAGTGCTGCAAACTTTCTAAAGACACAAAAAATTGGCTTAGGTTTAGCCAGTTCGATGGAAAATGCCCTCGTCGAATATGCAGAAAAATTCCAGAACATATCCGATTTTAGCCCCGCTTTGTCGATTCATAAGATTCCATTATTTAATCCACTTTCAGGCTATGGCAGCTATATTTTCCCAGCGGTTGCACCCTTAATTATTCATCAGACGATTTTATTGGGTCTGTGCATGCTTATTGCGACCTATCGACAAAACACCACATGGCGTCCAAGTTATACACAATTGGCTGGCATTTTCTTGTGTATTTTGACCATTGGAACTTTGGGGTGCTTCTATTTATTTGGTTTTACCTTTTGGCTGAATGACTATCCACGGGGTGGAAATTTGTGGGGCATGTTCATTGCTGTACCCATCTTCCTCAGTTGTATTATTGCGATGACGCTCTATCTAGCCACCTTTCTTGACCTGCCAGAACGTGCAGGACATGTCATCGTTTTTAGTTCTATTCCGCTATTTCTACTTTCGGGAACGGCATGGCCACATGCAGCTATGCCTGAATGGATGCAAATACTCGCTCAAGCATTACCTTCGACCCAAGGCATTCAAATGTTCCTTCAACTCAATCAGATGGGTGTGCCAACAGCAATCGTCATTCCTAAACTGCTTTACCTTTCAGCTATTGGACTGATTTTTTTATGTCTTGCTGTCTGGCGTTTAAATTTTGCCAAAAGATAAAACTGTTTGTGCTGTAAGACATGTCTGGTCTCAAGCGAAATGCGTTCAAACCTATTCATCATAGACTCGAACACTTTGTATCTAATCATGTCTCAAATTTAAATTCTTGCTGTCATCTATTAGCTGTATGCATTTGGCGTGACAGTCGATGCTTCATCCACTTGAATATCAAAATCATCTGCATCTGAGGTGATCTCAGTAACCAAATCATCTGATTCTTTTTCTGCAGCGTTTTCAAGCCAGAATCCTTTCACTTTATCGTTCCCATCATGACCTGCAAAGACCACACTCATATACAGTTCTCTTTGCGGATAATCATATTTATACACAATTGTTGTGGTCTTACCTTCTCCCAGCCGAGTATTTGCCATTCGCTGAATTACTTCCGCTTCAGCACTAGGTTGACCTGCAGGAATCAGCTTTTTCATACGTGAAAACAGCTCTGGATCTGCTAGCATCGCATCACGAACATTTTCTTCAACCAATACCAAAAAGCTGTCTTGATGGGGTTGGTGTAGTGCTGCGAATAATTTTTCTGACTTGATACGCTGTGAGCTTGTCTCACTTGGTAGGCTTGATTCGAATTTTGCAATCAAGAAATCGCCGATTTTTTCACAAGCCGTTATAGGTAAGATTAAAGCAATGATGACGACTAATTTTTTCAACACCGTACAAGCCCTCTGGTTATTATTAAAATATATAAAGTTAAAATTTAGTTCGGATAATCTGTGTGATTTATAGAATTTTCACTGATTTATCTGCCTCACAAGTATAAAGCAAACTTCTATATAAAAATGAAAAATACAGGCTCACAATTAGTTTTTCGATCTTTCTAGGCAAATCAGAGATTTTGTGAAGTGTTCATTAATAACTCAATTTTATTCGTTCTATAAATTAAACTTAATAATCAAATCGCTTATACAACTAAAAATGATAATTTATCGATCAAACAGTTTGGTTTTGATCAAAATCGTTGGCTGTATTCTCATATAAACTGCAAAATATTATCGTATTTATCTCCCAAATTATTCAGAACTTTTTGTCATGGCGGATTCAGTCTGTCTGCAACATTTGTTCGTGGATGACTGTGGGCTTTTTTCTCCCAAATCTGACATAAGAGCTGATGTATGAAAAAGATTAAGGTGAGCCTTGCCTGGCAAATCGTGATTGCTCTCATTCTAGGTATACTTGTTGGTGCTTTCCTACACTATTCTCCTGAATATCGTGATGCTTTAGTTAATAACTTTTTGACGCCTTTAGGTTCAATTTTTATTAACCTCATTAAGATGATCGTTATTCCGCTTGTTGTGTCGATGCTTATTTTAGGTATTGCCAATACAAGTCACGGTAGTAACTTAGGTAAACTAGGTTTCAAAACAATTATTTATTTTGAAATCATTACCACAGTTGCAATTTTAGTCGGTTTAGTTGCAGCCAACGTATTCCAACCTGGTGCCGGCATTGATATGTCTGCATTGACGCAAGTCGATATTTCAAAGTATCAAGAAACAACACATGAAGTCAGTGAGCATTCTCATGGTTTGATTCAAACAATACTTTCACTTATTCCATCTAACTTTTTTGCAGCTTTGACGAGTGGTCAAATGCTCCCGATCATCTTTTTCTCTGTGATGTTTGGTGTAGGTTTAGGTGCGCTTGATCAAGAAGTAAAACAACCTTTAATTAAAGTGTTGACCGCTGTTTCTGAAACGATGTTTAAAGTTACGCACATGATCATGATGTTTGCACCTATTGGTGTATTCGGCTTGATTGCAGCGACTGTTGCAAATTTCGGCTTCAGCTCTCTTGTGCCACTGCTTAAGCTCGCAGTTTTAGTTTATGGTGCAATCTTCTTCTTTATTTTTATAGTATTAGGTGCCGTTGCCAAGTTCTGTGGCTTCAGTGTTTGGGCCATTATCAAGATCTTAAAAGATGAATTGATTCTCGCCTATTCAACTGCAAGTTCTGAAACTGTCCTCCCCCGTATTATGGAAAAAATGGAAGCTTACGGTGCTCCGAAACCGATTACCAGTTTCGTGATTCCAATTGGCTATTCATTTAACCTAGATGGTTCGACCCTATATCAAAGTATTGCAGCTATCTTTATTGCTCAGCTTTACGGGATTGATCTGACAATCACCCAACAAGTGATTCTGGTCCTGACCTTGATGATTACCTCTAAAGGGATTGCAGGTGTACCTGGCGTTTCTTTCGTGGTCTTGCTGGCGACTCTCGGCAGTGTCGGTATTCCACTTGAAGGTCTGGCATTCATTGCGGGTATTGACCGTATTTTAGATATGGCACGTACTGTACTGAATGTAATTGGTAACGCACTTGCGGTACTGGTGATCAGTAAATGGGAAGGCCAATTTGATACTGAAAAGCAAAAAAATTATGCTGCCAATCTAAAAGATGCCGCTTAATTTTATGTCATAAAAAAGGACGCTTCGGCGTCCTTTTTTTACAGCTTTGTTTTATTTTTTCACCTAATTTTATTTATTTTTTTCGCCAAAAACTGAAATATTAAAATCTCGAATTTTGTTACTTCCTGCCGGCTTATCAAAACTTACATCATACTGTACAAGGTTTTTATTGGTATAACCGTACTCATAAGTGACCGTATATAAAGACGGCTTTTCAGTCGATTTTTCAATATGCTTTGCCACTATATTTTTGCGTGAGTAATCTTGTTTCGGAATACCTCGAGCAAATTTACGCAGCTCTTTTTCATTCTGTTCAAACTTGGCTTTGAGTTCTGGTTCAAAGTAGGTGTATAGCTTTTCAAAATTGCCTTCACGTAGTTGATCATAGGCAGCTTGGGCAACTTCAGTCTGTTCAGCACTTGGGTCTGGGATTGCATTTAAGGCTTTTTGACCAATTTGGTCACAGCCGCCAAGCCCAATAAGTGAAGCCATTGCAAAATATTTTAATTTCATATTGTACTCATCAATCTAAAATTATCTGTCTATAAAAAAGGACGCCGTAGCGCCCTCTTTTCTCAATCTTCAATTAGTCTTCTTCAGGCTCATTGCGATCTGATTCATTGTCATTTTGATCAATAATCGTTGAGTCATCTACAAGTTGCTCAGTTTCGATTGCTTCCACTTCTTCAAAAGTTTCGTCTTCTTCAACTGCTTCGATCGCCACAACACCGACTAAGATTTCGCTTTCACCTAAACGGATCAAACGAACACCTTGAGCATTACGACCTGTTTGTGCCACTTCAGACGCACGTGTACGAACCAACGTACCGCCATCTGAAATTAACATTAGCTCTTTAGACGCATCAATCGCTACCGCACCAACAAGTTCACCGTTACGTTCAGATGTTTTAATTGCAATAACACCTTTACCGCCACGTTTCTTAGTTGGGAAGTCATCTACTGGTGTACGTTTACCATAACCATTAGCTGAAGCACAAAGTACTTCACCAGTTTCCGGAACAACCACCAATGACACTATACGGCTAATGAGAGCTGAATCAGAGGTATCTTCATCATCAGACTCTACATCCGCATCCTCAGCTTCTTCAGCTTGAGCTGCTGCACCAATGGTCACGCGCATACCACGAACACCTTTGGCAGAACGACCCATTGAACGCACGTCAGTTTCTGCAAAACGAATGGCTTTACCTTCGTTTGAGAACAACATGATTTGTTGTTCGCCGTCGGTAATGGCAACACCGATTAAGGTGTCATCACCATTGAGTTCAATCGCGCGTAGACCGTTTGAACGAACATTCGAGAATTGTTCTAACTCAACACGTTTAATCGTACCGTATTCTGTTGCCATAAATACGTAGAAGTTTTTACGAACGGCTTCTGCTTGCTGTGCAAAGTCATTGATGATTTCATCATCAAGATCAGTGGTAGAAAGCTCTAAGCCCAACTGTTTCAATTGAACACGTAATGCATCAGACAAGTCATCTGCACCGTCTTCAGTCTCAGCAAGTGCAGCTTCTAAACCAGCAAAATGACTATTAATCACTTCATTGGTTTGTAGCTGTGCACTATTGGCTTTTACAAATGCTTTAAAGTCAGCCAAACGTTCTTTAAATTTCTTCGGCGCATCGACCACTGGTAAAATAGCGGTGATGGTCTCGTTTTCATCTAATGGCAATAAGTTCACCATCGGACGACCTTTCGCACCACGAGATGCTTGAGGTACTTCATACACTTTCAAACGATAAACTTTACCCACATTGGTAAAGCAAAGCACTGTTGCGTGGTTTGAAGTCACGATCAAATGCTGGATGTAATCGTCTTCTTTCATTGAAGTTGCAGACTTACCACGTCCACCACGACGCTGTGCAGCGTAGTCTGACAATGGTTGAGTTTTTGCATAGCCTGATTTAGAAACAGTTAGTACCATTTGCTCTTCAGGGATTAAATCTTCACGAGAGAAGTCGATACGTGATTCCACGATATCGGTACGACGTGCATCGCCATATTGTTGAAGGATTAAAGCCAATTCTTCTTTAATTACATTCATCAATAAGTTGAAATCGTTCAAAATTGCAGTGTATTCAGCAATTTGACCTAGAATTTCTGTATATTCAGCTTGTAACTTGTCTTGTTCTAGACCAGTTAAGCGATGTAAACGAAGTTCTAAGATCGCACCTACTTGGGTTGGAGACAGACGATAAATATCACCTGTTAAACCAAATGGACGTGCTGGATCTTCGCCTTCAATTTCATCTGGTCGGACAGATACCGCACCCGCTTTTTCAAGCAATGCAACAACACCACCGCCTGCCCACTCGCCCGCTTGTAAACGTTCGCGTGCTTCGCTTGGGTTTGCAGATGTTTTGATGGTTTCAATGATCGCATCGATGTTTGCAAGTGCAACCGTCAAACCTTCTAAGATATGTCCACGTTCACGTGCTTTACGCAATTCGAACATGGTACGGCGTGTAACCACTTCCTGACGGTGACGGATAAACGCTGCAATAATATCTTTCAAGTTCATTAACTTAGGCTGACCATTATCGAGGCAGACCATGTTAATGCTGAATGAATTTTCTAATTGGGTATTTTGGAATAGGTTATTTACAATCACTTCGGCGTTTTCACCACGCTTCAAGTCAATTGCAATACGCATCCCTTCTTTATCTGATTCATCACGAAGTTCAGAAATACCTTCAAGTTTTTTCTCTTTGACCAACTCAGCAATACGTTCAATGGTTTTTGCTTTGTTAACTTGATAAGGAATTTCAGTGAAGACAATCGTGCTACGGCCCGATTTTTGGTCTTCTTCAATGTGATATTTACCACGGATATGCAAACGGCCTTTACCAGTACGGTACGCATCGACAATGCCAGATTTACCATAAATGATACCGCCTGTAGGGAAGTCTGGACCAGAAATATGTTCCATTAACCCTTCAATGCTGATGTGCGGATCGTTGGCATAAGCAAGACATGCATTAATGACTTCTGTCATGTTATGCGGAGCCATGTTCGTTGCCATACCTACAGCAATACCAGCTACACCGTTAATCAACAAGTTAGGCACACGTGTTGGCATGACTTGTGGAATACGTTCAGAACCGTCGTAGTTGTCTTCCCACTCTACGGTATCTTTTTCAAGATCCGCTAAAAGTTCGTGGGTTAATTTACGCATACGAACTTCGGTATAACGCATTGCTGCTGCACTGTCACCATCGACAGAACCGAAGTTACCCTGACCATCAACCAATTGATAGCGTAAACTGAAATCTTGAGCCATACGAACAATGGTTTCGTATACAGCTAAGTCACCATGTGGGTGATATTTACCGATGACGTCACCGACTACACGGGCAGACTTTTTGTAAGCTTTGTTGTAGTCATTGCCCAATTCGTGCATTGCAAAAAGCACACGACGGTGAACAGGTTTGAGACCATCTCGGACATCTGGCAACGCACGTGACACAATCACGCTCATTGCATAATCGAGATATGAGCTCTTCAGTTCATCCTCAATGGCAATCGGTCTAATTTCCGATACGCTCATGCATACTCCTTGTTATACAAGCAGAATTCTGCCCGCATTTATATATCGTAAATCTGTAAAAATTAGTTCAAAAAATACTGAACCAATATCAAAAATCAAGTCGGACAGTATAGCATAAAAACCCTGATTTTTGTGCCAATCATCTTGCACTAGAACCATGATTTTTTGTATTTATTTTAAGCATTTTGATTTTATTTGCTGTGAAAAAAACCTCTACGAATAGAGGTTGTTTAATGTTCAAAAAATTTCTTTTCGAAGCTTCAAATTTAGACGCATAAATGTGATAAAAATCACTCTTTATGATATTGCATGACCTCTAATTCTTGAGGCACATGATCCTGCTGCATCCATGGGTATGCTGTTAAAAACAAACCTAAAATAAGCGGAAATTCATAAACTTCTTCGATGAAATCTTTATAAGCCAAATCGTACAAAAATAAAAAACTGAGACTTCGGCTATGCTCAACTGCATCAGAAATAAATAAGCCCAATATCACCAAGCCGAATGGCCAAATTGGTAAAGCCAAGGTTTTTAGCTTACGTACAATTTCTTGGCGTAAATACGGCGAAAACAGCATAAAGACCACAGGTGCAATCATGAATACCGAAATTAAACGAAAATACGGTTTAGGCACATCAGGAAAATAGTCACGCCCCCAACTAATACTACGACCAAATAGCAACAACCACCATGCAACAGCCCACAACCAAAATTGTTTCTTTCCATCTTGCATTTCAAGTGGTCGAATATAGAAAAAAGTAAAAATCGCAAAAAACAGCAATAACAATGCTTGGACCGATTCAACTGCTGTAACAGTCATTCCATCAAATAAAGGAAAAGAGATACTTTGTAAAACAGGAAAAAGTAAACAGCAGATCATCAGCACCAATACACTGACTGGTAACTGAAAATCAAATTTCAAAGGGAGACTCCGCCTAAAGGGCAAGTTCAATAAAACAGCAATATTAACACAAAATATACAATCCTTTAAGCTTGCTTTAGGTTTAAGATTCAAACTTGAAGGATAAGTTTTTATTATTTTATTTTAAATCTTTGTATTTTTTATAATTTATTAATTTCCATCCTATTACCAAGCGATTGCTCCTGCTTACTTACCATTTAAGTTTTAACATACAAATAGCTTACGCTACAGTAGTGCCTAATACTGACAACAAGAAATAATATCGTAAGAATTTTGAAGTACGAAATTAAGAATCCACCACTCTCATAAATATGAAAAATAAAAGTGCAATGCATATTTATGTACATTCACGTATGGTTAATCGATTAAGCATGATCAAGAAGATCTACCAGACTATTCATTCCGCAATAAAAAACGCTCCTAAGCCATAAGCTTAGGAGCGTCTTGAACTGTGTTCAGAAATTAGATTTTAGATACTAATTCTGGAACAACAGTATTCAAATCACCCACTAACCAGTAGTCAGCTACTGAGTTAATTGGCGCTTCTTCATCTTTGTTGATCGCAACGATCACTTTAGATTCTTTCATACCTGCCAAGTGCTGAATCGCACCAGAGATACCTACAGCGATGTACAAGTCAGGAGCAACGATTTTACCTGTTTGACCCACTTGCATATCGTTTGGTACGAAACCAGCATCAACTGCTGCACGAGATGCGCCTTGCGCAGCACCAAGCTTGTCCGCTAATGGATCAAGAACAGTGTGATAGTTTTCACCTGAACCAACACCACGACCGCCTGAAACAACAATACGCGCAGCTGTTAATTCTGGACGTTCAGATTTCACGATTTCTTCAGAAACGAACTTAGAAATACCAGCATCACCAGTAGATGCAACAGCTTCAACTGCAGCAGAGCCGCCTTCGCTTGCAACAGCATCAAATGCAGTACCACGAACAGTCGCAACTACAACAGACTCTCCAGACTCTACAGTTGCAATCGCGTTGCCTGCATAGATTGGACGTTTGAAAGTTTTAGGACCTTCAACAGCAATGATGTCAGTGATCATGCTTACGTCAAGTAGCGCAGCAGCACGTGGAAGTACGTTTTTGCCCGTTGTCGTAGAAGCAGCAAGGATGTGAGTGTAACCCGCACCGATAGAAGCAACTAATTTAGCAACGTTTTCAGCCAATTGATTAGCATAAGCAGCGTCGTCAGCAAGTAATACTTTGCTTACACCCGCAAATTTAGCTGCTTGGTCTGCAACTGCTTGAGCGCCTGAACCAGCTACTAATACAGTGATATCACCACCGATTTTTTGCGCTGCAGCAACAACGTTAAGAGTTGCACCATTTAGTGCTTTGTTGTCGTGCTCAGCGATAACTAAAATACTCATGATTTTTATCCTTCTGTATTAGATCACTTTCGCTTCGTTTTTCAATTTATCTACAAGCTCGTCTACAGACTTCACTTGTACGCCCGCTTTACGTTCTGCAGGAGCTTCAACTTTAACAGTTTTAAGCTTAGTTGCAGGTGAAACGCCATAATCAGCAGGTGACTTAGTATCAAGCGGCTTTTTACGCGCTTTCATAATGTTTGGAAGAGCAGCATAACGTGGCTCATTCAAACGTAAGTCAGTTGTAATAATTGCTGGAAGTGCAAGTTCAACAGTTTGTAAACCACCATCGATTTCACGAGTCACTTGTACTTTATCGCCTTCAACTTTCACTTCAGAAGCGAAAGTACCTTGGCCAGCACCTAAAAGCGCGCCAAGCATCTGACCAACTTGGTTAGAGTCGTCATCAATTGCTTGTTTACCAAGAAGGATCAATTGAGGTTGTTCAGCGTCTACAACACCTTTTAGGATTTTTGCAACTTCAAGTGCACCTAACTGGCTGTCGTCAGCTTCAACAAGGATACCGCGGTCTGCACCAAGCGCCATAGAAGAACGGATTTGTTCTTGAGCTTCTTTAGGACCAATAGAAACAACAACGATTTCTGAAACAGTTCCTTTTTCTTTTAAACGAACCGCTTCTTCCACTGCGATTTCACAGAATGGGTTAATTGACATTTTAACGTTCGTTAAGTCAACACCACTGTTGTCCGGCTTAACGCGAACTTTAACGTTGGCATCAACCACACGTTTTACAGCAACAAGAGCCTTCATGTAATCCTCGGCTGTTTTAGCAAATGTAAATGTTGAGAAAAGTTATATTAACTCTTCACTTTAAATTTTTTAGGTGCCCTATCTTGCAATGTGTACGGCATTTCGGTCAAGTCACAATTATCGAAAGACCTGTAAAAAAGCGTAATTTCCTTGAACTTATCGTTCACATTTTTTAAAGAATGCTTCAGTTATCCAAAAAAACGCATTATTCAGTTATTTTTTAAGCATTGATTTTTATTATTTTTTTACTTGATTTAGCTCATCAAAAGATCTGATTTAATATCAATTTTCGATCAATCTTTCTGAAATAGAGCTTTCCCTCTACACATTCGGCAACATATCTAAACTTGTCATTTAAGATAGAAGCATAATGAATTTAGTGCTGATTTCACTTTTCTGAAGCTAATTGGCGTGTTTTTCCCACTGTTCTTATTCTTAATATCTGTCAATATTCAGCACAGATAAAAAAACCTCCGCTTTCGCGAAGGTTTTAGTTAAGGCATTTATTTCTATTTACATTTGCTGTTTTTAATTGGCAATTAACCACGTCGCAGCAAGAGCCAATAAACCGCCTGATGTACCATCGATCCACTTTTGTTTGCGTTCATCAATTTGAGTTTTTTGTGTAATACGTGCAAAGACCACACTTAAACTACAATACACCACAAAAATCAGCCCAATAAAAATGAAGGACAAAATCAAACCTTGACTCACGGTATTCGCTGATTTATCGATAAATTGCGGCAAAATTGCAAAATATATCAACATTCCTTTCGGGTTCAGTAAAGCCGTAAAAAAGCCTTTTTTTATCGGGTTGGACGCTGACTTTTTCTCAATACTTAATTTTTTACTGCTAAATACTGAACGCAGCAAATGCGTTGCCAAATATAAAAGATAAGCAATCCCCAACCAGCGGATTGTTTCAAACAGTAGTGGAAATGACACGATAATCGCAGCAATACCCAATGCCACCAAAATCGAGTGAACCAAATAACCTGAGCACACCCCCACTGTTGCCATCATGCCTGCTTTTGCATCCTTACCCATCACTTGTGACAGGATAAAAAGCATATCGGGTCCTGGTGTGAAAATAAGGGGAATTACCGTTAAGGCAAACAAAGCAAATACAGACATTTCAATTTTCCCTTTCTATGTCCTGAAAGTGAAATTAGTATGTTTGAATCGCTTTAAAATAGGATATCAAATATTCTATAATAGATATTATTTTTAGAATTATATTCTATTTTATGAAGACATCTTCTAAGTCAATTCTAGTTAAACTAGATCGTATTGATAAAAATATCATTCGCGCACTTCAAAATAATGGCCGCATGCAAAATAATGACTTAGCCAAGGAAATTGGACTCTCGCCTTCTTCTTGTTTACGTCGGGTCAAATTACTCGAAGAAGCAGGTGTGATTCAGAATTACACCACAGTGGTCGATCCACAAAAGATTGGCTTTCAATTGATTTTATTCTCTCGTATTTGGTTGACTGGGCAAGATGCTGAAACAATCGATACTTTTATCGAAGCAATGAAAGAACTTCCTCAAGTCATGGAGTGCTACATTATTTTGGGTGAGTGCGATGCAATGCTCAAAGTAGTGGTGCCTGACCTAGAAAGTTACCGTAAATTTCAGTCTACTCACTTAACCAAGAAAAATGGCATCACTAGTGTAAAGACTGATTTACCTAGCCAAATCATCAAACAAAGCTTCCAGTTACCGTTAGAAGATTTGTAACCAAACAATTGATCTGCCAACGAGCAACTCAAGCATTAGAAACGACGAGGCTGATACTACAAGAATGACCACGTAGTAACGCAGTTATTCACAGCCTCGAATGCAAAAACCTAGCTATGCGGTATTTCATTATATTTTAAGCAAAGAAAAATAATGATTTGCGGCAAATGAACGTACACAATCTAAGGAGCCTTTGAGCTTAATTTCTTAAACAAGAATACGACTGATTGGATTTACAGGCTCTCGCTATCAAAACTGAGCGAATTGATTACTGAACAGCAAAATGGGTTTACATTTAGAGATTTTGTTTAGCATCATAAGTTTTGCAAAGACGTCCACTAGCTTATCTCAAATGTTTATTTGAAAGCTTAAAACCAAACGAGGTAGACACTTTAACGCTCTGCTCATAAGCATCACAACATGTCATGGTGCGGGTGATATAAGGGCTAAACATCCAAAACCAATGAAGATAGCCCATGAGTTGTTTATTTGACCAATGGTTTAGGCTGGCTGATTTTCCAAAAAGTCACGATGGATGTGGCTTAGGTCAATAAGTTCATACTTTGCCAAATCAAAAATACGCCAAATGGTGAGGGCATCTTCTTTACTGTCAAATTTAGCAGTTGCTTTATTGGTAAGCTGCCATTGTTTATCCGAAATCCAAATAAAGTATTGTCCCGTCGCCGCATTAAACGCCTGAACTTTTCCATCGGCATTAATCCCTTGTAGCTGCGCACCTTCAGGCAATACAGCTTCTACTTCAGGCAAACTGATTTCAACAAAGTGTTTGATCTGGCGTAAGCCGTATCCTGCAAAAATTTCTTTTTGCTGACCATTTAACTGGTCATATTTTTCTTGAATATCTGAAATCATGGTATGGCCTATATATTTTTAACGGTACAGCAATTTAGTAAATGGCGAATTTCACTTCAGCACTTACGTCAATTCAATAATGGACAATTTTTATACCCGATAATTTGAATTTTTATAATGCGACAATAGTTCAAAATGTCGGTCAATTTTACCAATATTTTTTCACATCCTTATTTAATTTTCATGAAGTAGACCACCTTAGGATGCAAAATGTGAAATCCAGCCTGTGAATTTAAGCAAAATTTAGACCACTGAGTACCAAAGTCGTTTTTGCAATTGTTACGAATCTTTATGCTGTGCCCGTGGATGGGCCTGATCATAAACTTGTGCCAATCGATCAAAATCCACATGGGTATAAATTTGTGTAGTGGTTAAATTACTATGACCCAACATTTCTTGTACAGCACGCAAGTCACCGCTATTGGACAACATATGGCTAGCGAAGCAATGTCGTAATAAATGCGGATGTAAATCGACATTTACACCTGCACGTCGAGCTTGAAATTTAACTCGATTTTCTATTTGTCTTACCCCCAGTGGATTACCTTTTTGAGTGATAAAAACTTGGGCTTCTGGGACAAAATCACCATGCCATGCAGGATATAATTGCAACCAATGCATCACAGCCTCTTTGGCTTTAGAACCAAAAGGTACAATGCGCGTTTTATTCCCTTTACCCGTAATACGTAACAGTTGGCGATTAAAATCAATATCTCGAATGGTTAAGCCCTGCACTTCAGCCAAACGTAAACCACTTGAATAGAGCAACTCCAAAATCGCTTTATCACGTATCCAAAGCTGCCGTTGAGTTTCACTTTCTGGCTCAGGCTGTTCCATGATTTGTTTAATGGTTTCAATATCGACCAATCCAGGTAAAGGACGTGATTGGCGTTTGAGCTGAAAATCATCTGCAGGATTAAAATTGAGATAATTTCCTTGTTCTGCCCATTTCATAAATTGGCGTATCGAAGATAACATGCGCTGCAAACTACTTGGACTGAGCTGAAACTGTTCCACTTTATGAGCAACAAATTCACGCAGATCTGACTTTTCAACATCATGCAGTGGCAAGTTGCGTATTGTACAAAATTGGAGAAAATCACTGACATCACGCTCATACGCTTGCAATGTATGTTTAGACTGATTTTGAATTTCACGTTCCTTCAACCACATAGTCAGTAGTTGACTCTGATCCATCGTCATCTGTCTTCTCCCATTTCAACATGTGCTTTAGCGTTGCAGTACGTTCACTAAAGCGATTTTACATATCTATTTTATGAAAAGAGTCTAGCAAAGAACCCTTTAGGCTTACCATCAACACGTTGGTAAAAAGCTTGCGTTTCATTAAGCAAATACCCTTCTACACCATCCACACTGTGTGGATTGACATGGATTAAATCCACTGGGCATTGCTCTTTTAAACTATCCTGTGTGATACGACCAATTTTACTGTGTAAATCTTGAATTTGTTGTTCAGATAATCCTGCTTCTAAATCTAGTCCGATCAGCAAAGTTGGTGAATCATCTCGAACTTTATTCAGCATTTGCGCCAAATAAGCAGCTTTTACCACACGCTCTGTGCCAAAAAAAATGCTTAATTGATCAATCATAAACTGCGGATATTCCGCCGGCTGACCAATTAAAACTTCCGTATCTTCCGTAACTTCATAGTTTTCTGAGGGCTGAATATACTGCCCGTCCAGCAAATGTTGAATTTCTTCTGGTACAAAGTCTTTCGTTGCATCTGGTGATTGTGGATTCAATATAAGCTTTGCTCCCAAGGTCATGTCAAATAACACCTTAGTTGGTAGCCGGATATACGACTCTTCTTCAGATATTGCCAACCGCATTTTTTTTAAGGACGTAAAAAACGGGATGATGCTATCATAAGTTTCATCTTCCCATGATTTCAATTGAACACTGTCGCCTTCCTCCAAGGTCAAATCTTCGGCAATGCGTGAATCCGCCCCTGTTGCTCCCACACAATACACATTGGCCGCTAATAACTGAGCTAAAAATTCAGGGCGATACGCAGGTTCATGTAAGGCTTTATGAAAAAGTTGCTCTAAGATTTCTTCTTTTATTTCTTCGTTTATTTGTTCGTTTATTTGTTCCATGTTGATTCCAATCCCATTGAATTATAATTTTTTATTCACTTTTTATTTTATGAAAAAAGCCCTGAATGAATCAGGGCTTGGAGTTTAACCTTGGAAGTAACTTAAATCTAAGCGTCCTTCGTAAACTGTTGCGGTTGGTCCGGTCATCCAGACCACACCACCTTCTTGCCACTCAATTTGCAGCTTACCACCTGCCAACTCTATTTCGACCGAATTGGCTAATAACCCACGACGCATACCTGATACTGCCGCCGCACAAGCACCTGTACCACAGGCCATCGTTTCACCGACACCACGTTCAAATACACGTAAGCGTGCATGTTTCTCATCCACAATTTGCATAAAACCAGCATTTACACGCTGTGGGAAACGCTCATGCGATTCGACTTGTGGACCAATTTTAGCAACGTCTGCGGTAATGACATCAGGAACGATCGTCACTGCATGCGGATTACCCATACTCACCACATCAATGGTGAGTTGTTCATTATTCGCCAATGCAATGTCGTATAAGTTTTCAGGCTCTTCCGCAATAAATGGAATTTCATGCGGCAAAAAGCGAGGATAACCCATGTTAACGCGCACCCAACCATTTGCACCTAATTCAGGCTCTACGATACCTGACTTGGTTTGTACTTTGATTTTGGTTTTGCTGGTCAACTTACGTTCATGCACAAAGCGCGCAAAACAACGTACGCCATTACCGCATTGTTCAACTTCAGAACCATCCGCATTAAAAATACGATATTTAAAATCGACGTTGGGTAAATCAGGTGGTTCTACAATCAAAAGCTGATCAAAACCAATACCAAAATGACGGTCGGCCAAACGCTGAATCGTCACTGTATCTAAATAAGCCCGTTGGCTAATTAGATCGACCACCATAAAATCATTGCCAAGGCCATGCATTTTGGTAAATTCTAATAACATCTCGAATTTCTCCTTAAGGCAATAAACGTTCACGTTCCCATAATGATTCGATGGTTTCACGCTCACGAATCAAATGAGACTGATCACCATCAACCATCACTTCAGCAGCACGTCCGCGGCTGTTGTAGTTTGAACTCATGACAAAACCATAAGCACCCGCACCCAATACTGCAAGCACGTCATTTTCTTGAATCGCCAACTGACGTTGCTTACCGAGGAAATCGCCGGTTTCGCAAATCGCACCAACCACATCCCAGTCTTTCTTTTCTATGTCTGTACGAGGTGTTACTTCCTGAATGTCCATCCAAGCTTCATATAAAGCAGGACGGATTAAGTCGTTCATAGCAGCATCAATAATGGCAAAATTACGATGATTGGTCGGTTTGAGTAAATCAACTTTAGTTAACAACACACCTGCATTTGCAGAAATACTACGACCCGGTTCCATATATACCTTAAGGCCTAATTTTTCTAAAGCCGGACGCATTGCCTGAGCATATTCTTCAACAGTTGGTGGAACTTCGTCTTTGTAAGTCACGCCTAAACCACCACCGATATCGATGTGTTTTAGGTGAATACCCATCTCTTTCAATTGATTGATCATCACAATGACACGATCAAGTGCATCAACAAAAGGCTGAGTTTCAGTCAACTGTGAGCCGATATGACAATCAATCCCGATAATCTCAAGATTTGGCAACGACGCCGCATACGCGTAAGTGTCAAAAACGCTGTCTGAAGGAATACCGAATTTATTTTCTTTTAAACCCGTAGAGATATAAGGATGCGTTTTAGCATCCACATCTGGATTTACGCGCAATGAAATCGGTGCTTTCTTACCCATTGCCACAGCAACTTTTTGGATTCGATCCAACTCTGCATGTGATTCAACGTTAAAACATGCAATACCCACGTCCAATGCTTTTTGGATATCGGCTTCAGTTTTACCCAAACCTGAGAATACAATTTTAGAAGCTTCACCACCGGCTTTTAACACACGTGCGAGTTCACCACCCGTCACGATATCAAAACCAGCGCCCTGCTTGGCAAGTACGTTTAACACCGCAAGATTAGAGTTTGACTTTACCGCAAAACAAATTTGATGGTCGATAAAGCTAAATGCACGATCCATATCTGAATAATGCTTTTCAAAAGTAGCTTTTGAATAAACATAAAGCGGTGTGCCATATTGCTGTGCAAGCTGTTGTAAAGAACATTGCTCTGCATGCAATACCCCATTCGTACGGGTGAAACTCATGAAAGTATCCTTTCTATAAAAGCATTAAGGTGTAGGGTTAGAATTTGAAGATTCCGACTCAGTTGCAACAGGAGCTGCTTGTTTTTCCTGCTTTTGCTGTGCAGGCGTATCTGGATAAATCAGATATTTTGCGCGCTTATCTGCATTTGCATCTGAAGGTAAATGCAATGCACCAGACTGACCACAAGCGGTCAGCAGCACAGCACTTGCTAATACAATAATTTTATAATTCATAAAACGATACATAAACGTACCTAATGAAAAGATTTTTCCGAGTATAACGTGATCAACCCGCGGATAAAAGAAAAGCCCTGTAATTCCAAGTGAGCTTTTTGCCATTCTGCACTAAATTTAAGCAAATTTTGATGGTGATATTTTCAAACCACTTTTATGTATTTTTCTGGACCGATCAGGCTATTGATTTCACTGAAATAGCTTATCAATTTGAATACTGTTTTATACTTCTATTAGCACTAATGAATACTGTGTATTAGTGTAAATTAAATCCATATTCAAATAAAAAAGCTGCCCCCTCAGGAGCAGCTTTTTATGTTTTTACATCAGTTCAAAAATGTAAATTAATGGTGCTTTTTCTTATAAAAACCAAAATAACCAATAATCAAAATGATGAACCAAATTGGGCTCACCATGAGCGCTTTCATGGTATCGGCTTCTAGCGACAAGACATAAATCATGCCGATGAAGAAGATAATCACGAGCCAACAAGTATATAAACCGCCCGGTAATTTAAAGGTTGATTTCGCATGCAGCTCAGGACGAGTTTTATAGTAAACGATATAGCTCCAGATAATCATGAGCCATACGCAGATAAATAAAATCGTCGAAAGTGTGGTTGCTAATGTGAAGGCTTCAACCGTGTTCGGTACAAAATACTGTAATGCCGCACCCAACAGTAAACATACTGCAGAGAAATACAGTGCATTTGCAGGAACTGCACGTGAGTTTAGACGACCAAACGCTTTTGGACCTTGCTCTTCACGAGATAAACCAAACAACATACGTGAAGTCGAGAACACACCACTATTCATAGATGACATGACCGATGACAACACCACCAAGTTCATGATAATCGCAGCAGCTGCAATACCTGCTTGACTAAACAAGTTCACGAAAGGTGAAATGCTTGGGTCAATGGTATTCCAAGGTGTTACTGACATCACAATCACAAGTGCCAGCACATAGAAAATAATGATACGAATCGGAATCGAGTTCACAGCTTTAGGCAAGTTGTGCTCTGGATCTTTGGTTTCTGCAGCCGTAGTACCAACAAGTTCCACGCCGACAAAGGCAAAAATAGCGATCTGGAAACCTGCCAAGAAGCCGGTTACACCTGTTGGGAATAGACCACCATGCGACCATAAATGTGTGAATGATGCGATTTCACCTGTCGATGAAGTAAATCCGGTAAAGATCATCCAAAGACCGACACCAATGAGCACCACGATTGCAATAATCTTAATCAGTGCAAACCAAAACTCTAATTCACCAAAAAGTTTAACCGTAACAAGGTTTAAACCCATGATAAAGACAATGGCGGCAACACTGATCATCACCCCTTCTTCGGGCGAGAACGGGTTACCTCCATTAAAGAATTGCAGGTAATAAATAATGGCCGATAAATCTGCAATCCCTATAGTGATCCAGCACAGCCAATAGGTCCAACCCACAAAATAACCTGCCCACGGGCCGATTAAGTCGGTTGCAAAATCGATAAAAGATTTATATTCAAGATTTGATAGTAATAACTCGCCTAATGCACGCATGACGAGGAAAACCATAAAACCAATAATCATATAGATAATAAGGATGGACGGACCAGCTAAACTGATGGTCTTTCCTGACCCCATAAATAAACCTGTACCAATCGCACCACCAATCGCAATCAATTGCAGGTGTCGGTTGGACAAGCTTCGTTTCAAATCGCCGCTATCAGCGTGCGATCCATGAATTTCATTTGACATTATTTAATTCAACTTCGCGTTCCAATGGCGACAAATTAACGTAAAAATTTCAGAAAATACAAAATTATTTTTCATCATCTATATTTTCGGATTAAGTGACAAAGTTAATTTATTTTTCTTATATATAAAAATCTTAGCGCCAGTTCACAAGAATAAGCGACCAATAAAACAACAATTTACTTGTAATAACTTAAATTTTATGCAAAAAATATTTTACCAACGATAAAAAATTATGCCAAAAATCATGGAAGTTTCTAACAATGGCATATCAATTGCTACAGATATCAAAAATGTAGCATTCACTCACTCAGGGCCGATAAGAAGAAGATACTATGCAAGAAATTCAAAATATCATGGAAACACTCAGTGGATGGGTCTGGGGCCCATACATGTTGGTCCTCATTGTCGGAACAGGTGTATTCCTTACCTTCCGACTGCTTTTCTGGCAATTCCGCATGTTGCCTTTCGCATTTAAACAAGTCTTTGGCAAGCATCCTAAAGCCGATCAACATGATGGCGATATTTCTCATTTCGCTTCACTCATGACCGCACTTTCAGCCACCATTGGTACAGGTAATATTGCCGGTGTAGCCACCGCTTGTGTACTCGGTGGACCAGGCGCAGTATTTTGGATGTGGATGACCGCACTCTTTGGTATGGCAACCAAATATAGTGAAGGTGTACTCGCTGTAAAGTTTCGTCAAAAAAATGAAAATGGCGAAATGAACGGTGGTCCGATGTATTACATCGAACGTGGACTTGGGCCTAAGTGGAAATGGTTGGCAGTGGTATTTGCCCTATTTGGTACTTTGGCATCCTTTGGTATTGGTAGCTCAGTACAGTCCAATACTGTCGCGCTTGCTGTGGAAAACAGCTTAGGAATCAGTACTCTCACCACTGCAATCGTCATCACCATATTCTCTGCCCTCGTTATTTTAGGCGGCATCAAATCCATTTCTAAAGCCTCTTCATTTATTGTTCCAATTATGGCGGTAGGTTATGTATTGGGTGGCTTAATGATTATTTTCACCAACCTTGAATTGGTGATCCCTGCACTAAAAATGATCTTTACCTATGCATTTACAGGTGAAGCGGCTGCAGGTGGTGCGATTGGTGCTGCGATTCGTTATGGTGTGGCACGTGGTGTATTCTCTAATGAAGCAGGTATGGGCTCTGCACCCATTGCCGCTGCTGCTGCAAAAACTGACCACCCAGCACGTCAAGGTCTTGTCTCTATGACAGGTACGTTCTTAGACACCATCATTGTTTGCTCAATTACAGGTATCGTACTTGTCATGGGTTTCATCATGGCGGGACAAAGCTTTGGTGATCAAACGGGTGCCGTACTGACGATTAGTGTTTTTGACAAACTACTTCCGGGCTTCGGTGGTTGGGTCGTGACTTTCGGTATTATTTTCTTCGCTTATTCAACCATTCTGGGTTGGAGCTATTATGGTGAAAAATGCTGTACATACCTCTTAGGTGAAAAGTCAGTACTGATTTATCGCTTAATTTACATCGCATCAGTCTTTGTCGGCTGTGTCGTAACACTCGATCTCGTTTGGTTATTTGCCGATACCTTTAACGGTTTGATGGCTGCACCAAACTGTATTGCACTGTTATTGCTCTCAGGCATCATTGTAAAAGAATCGAAAGATTTTATTGAACGTCGTAAATCAGGTGAATTGTACTAATCCCCTGCTAAACAAAAAGCCACGTGAATTCACGTGGCTTTTTTATTCGGACTGAAAATCGATATTTACTTATTGAATCGTACCAATTTGACCATCATCAAATTTGTCGTTTTTCGTGTTGCTTTCATTGGCCGCTTCATCTTTTGGATCTGATTCAGCATCTTCAATAAAGCCTTCACCAAATTGGTCACCAAACTCATTTTCAGCATATTCAGAATCTACAGCACTGGCTTCTATCAGATCAGCTTCGATTTCTAGGGCAATTTCCAAGGATAAAGAAAAGAACAATACCCCCTGAATTTTCATGTTCCCTTGTTCATCTTCAAGATATTCACTAAGGGTTTTATATGCAGGGCTGCTTTCATCAAAAGGTACATCGAGGTATAAGTCACCCGTGTAACTATCGATCAAAGACTCACCTTCTAGCCCCATACAAGGGAAATAGTCGATATTTTGCAGGTCAAACCAGTGCATAACATCATTACGCACCGTATTTTTTTCAGGATGTTGATGATCATATTCTTCAAAATGCACAAATAACACATCACGATTTTTTTCACGTGCGATGGCATCGATATGTCGTAATAGTTCAGTCATGTGGTGACCCATTTCAAAAAATATAATGCGCTATTATAAAGTGCTTACTATGTAAAAGTGCAGCTATTGAAAATAAAACGACATCAATTGACCTTCATCAGTCATTTCATGCGATAAAAACTTGGTTTTTCGATGTATTCACCGCTATGCTGTGACTCAATTTGAGTTTGTGCACAGTAAATATTATGGCGAAAGCAAAAAGTGTCTATCGATGTGAACAATGTGGTGCTGATCATCCCAAATGGGCCGGTCAATGTACCGAATGTGGTGAATGGAATTCATTAGTCGAAGTCAGTATTGCACCCGCTGTTACACACCGTGCGCAGCCTAAAATGGGCGGTGGCTATGCAGGTCAAGCAGCTGCTGTGACTACCTTAAATCAAGTTTCCGTTTCGCATGAAACTCGAATGGCAACAGGTATTGGTGAATTTGACCGTGTGCTCGGTGGTGGACTGGTCACAGGTTCAGTTGTGCTGATTGGTGGTGACCCCGGCATTGGTAAATCCACTATTTTGCTACAAACTGCAACCTATATGGCGGCGAGTAAAAGTTCTGCCTTATATGTCACTGGTGAAGAATCCTTGTCTCAAGTGGCTCTACGTGCCCAGCGCCTAGACTTGCCGACCGATCAACTCAAAGTCATGGCCGAAACCTGTGTCGAGCGTATTTGTGAAGTTTTAGCACATGAACGCCCTGCCGTTGCCATTTTAGATTCGATTCAAACCCTATACACCGAGACACTCCAGTCTGCGCCGGGCGGTGTTTCCCAAATTCGTGAATCGGCTGCACTCCTGACTCGCTTTGCCAAAAATAGTGGCACAGCATTGTTTATTGTCGGTCACGTAACAAAAGAAGGCTCTTTGGCAGGCCCTCGTGTGCTAGAGCACATGGTCGATTGTGTTTTGTATTTTGAAGGTCAGTCTGACTCGCGCTTCCGTATGATTCGGGCGGTGAAAAACCGTTTTGGTGCGGTCAACGAGCTTGGTGTATTTGGCATGACTGATAAAGGTCTGCGCGAGGTATCAAACCCATCCGCTATTTTCCTGAGTCGTTATGATGAAGCCATTCCGGGTTCCATTGTCATGATTAGCCGTGAAGGTACACGTCCACTTTTAGTTGAAGTTCAGGCTTTGGTAGATGATGCGCACGGACAACCTCGACGCGTGGCCTTAGGTTTAGAACAAAACCGTTTAAACATGCTTTTAGCCGTTATGCACCGTCATGGTGGCGTACAAACTGCAGGACAAGATGTCTATGTCAATGTCGTCGGTGGTTTAAAAATCACTGAAACCGGTTCTGACCTTGCGGTACTTTTAGCCTGCGCCTCTAGCTTAAGAGCTAAAGCCCTACCACAGCATTTGGCAGTATTTGGTGAAGTCGGCCTTTCAGGCGAAATCCGCCCTGTACCCAATGGACAGGAACGACTCAAAGAAGCCATTAAGCATGGGTTTAAAACCATTATTTTGCCGC
This sequence comes from Acinetobacter sp. YH12045, assembly GCF_013419925.1. Taxonomy (NCBI): domain Bacteria; kingdom Pseudomonadati; phylum Pseudomonadota; class Gammaproteobacteria; order Moraxellales; family Moraxellaceae; genus Acinetobacter; species Acinetobacter sp. YH12045. Next base: position 246,199 of record NZ_VOZE01000002.1, read on the forward strand.
GTGGTAATGCACCGCAAAAACCCATTTCAGGTGTAGAAATTATTTCTGTCGCACGTTTACATGAAGCGTTGAGTCAGGCAATTACGCTGACCGATGAGTCTTAGTTACGTGGAATCGTTTATTTTGAATGAATTTTCAATTTTTTACCGATGTTCTATTGAAATTCAGTACAAATGGCGGCATAACTAGATGGCTATTTTAACTTTATATAGATATAGGAAAATTTGATGGAAGTTCGACAGCGTGGTTTGATGACTGCTCTTTTAACAGCAGCCCTTTTGGTAGCGCCGATTGCAGAAGCGAAACGTGCCGGTGGTGGTAAAAGCCATGGTATGAGCCGTCAAGCTGCTCCAACTCAGTCTTATCAGCAACCTCGTCAATCTGCTCCTGTTCAACAGCCTGCAACTGCTGGCGCTCCAGCAAAATCTGGCTCGAATGTGGGCGGAATGGTTGCTGCAGGTGTGGCTGGTGCTGCAATTGGTGCAGTCGCTGCAAATGCGATGGCCGATGACAATAACGGTCAAGCAGCTTCTGAAGCGCAAGCTCAACAACAGGAAGAGAAAGGTGGTATTCCAGGCTGGATCTGGATTTTACTTGCCGCAGCTGTTGCCTTCTTCATTTTCCGTAAGATGGGCGCAAAAAAAAAACTAGCCGCTAACAACCCATATGCGCCAAACAGCGGTGCAAACAATGCACCGTTTGGCCAGCAAAATGCCGCACCTCGTGCAGGTAATGACAATACGAATATTTTTGGTAATTCTGTAGGCGGTAATTCAGCAGCTTCAAATGCTCCATTTGGTGCAGCTGCAGCAACGAACGCGCCTTTTGGTGCTGCCTATACCAACAGCGGCAATCAATTGCCTGATGGTACAGAACCAGCAACATTTTTACGTGTTGCACGTCAGCGTTTTAACCACATTCAATCGATGAATACTGCAAGCAACATTTCTGAAATTCAGCGTTACTTAACGCCTGATCTTTACCAGTCGATGTATAACGACATTATGGCGAATAAAGATGAAGACGTTGCTGAGTTTTCTAACTTAAATGCTATGGTGGTCGATTCTGCTAACGAAAATGGTCAATACGTTGTAAGTGTGCGTTTTACAGGTACGGTAAGTGAAGACTTAAATAGCCTGCCACAGCCATTTGCTGAAGTATGGCATTTTGTTAAGCCTGCGGGTTCTGATCAAGACTGGTTAGTTGCAGGCATTCAACAAGAGCAATAATGTAGACAATCAAGCATTCATGCATTCATGCATTCTAAAATAGCGACTTCAGTCGCTATTTTTTTGCCTTCAATTCCCCTCTTTTTAAATCCATTTCTACTCAGCATGCTGAAAAATCAATAATTTTGTGAATACATTATTCTAATTATTAATAATAATTGTTATCATTTAGATTAACTTTAATACAATTCCCAAGCGCTTAAGTATTTTATGAATAGCTCACCACCTGAGGCACTTGTGACACCCCTCACATCTGCGCTGCCTAAAACGCGTAAAGACACTCCTTCTCTATTGACCTATCGCTTGATGATTTTCTATCGCTTTGCCCTCGCTTTAGTGGGCGGATATGTTGTCGCGATGCTATCGGCCATCGTGATCGCAGATGTGTTTAGCGAAGACCGTGGAAGTGCAGCCATGAGTGCAACTTTAATTGCATTTATCCTGTGGAGCTGTGCATTTATTTGGGTCTTTATGGTGAATAAAACCCTCAAAGCAACTTTAGGCATTGTGATCCCTGCGGTGTGTTTGTATGCCATTTACATGATGATGGGAAGCTAAAATGCGTGTTGATGCAAAAGTAGAGGGACCGCGCCAGTCCATGTCTTGGCTGCATACATGGGCTAGCCTAATCTTAGGTTGGTTGCTGTATGCTATTTTCCTGACCGGAACCCTGAGCTTTTTTAAAAATGAAATCAATGTTTGGATGACACCTGAGCTGCATCAATCTGTTCCAGCCAGTTCACAAGTCCAACAAACTCAAGTCGCACTGAATTATTTACAGCAAAATCATCCAAATGCAGGTGCTTGGAATATTTTGCTGCCGAATACGCGTCAAAATGCCACATTAATTACCGTGCGTGAACAAGGTGAAGACCCTCGCGCACGCCGTGGTGGTAAACAAATCTACATTGATAGTGCTACAGGTGAAGTGCTTGAGCCGCGCGATACGCGTGGTGGTAATTTTCTCTATCGTTTCCATTTCGAACTTTATGGTATGCCACGTATGTGGACGCGATGGTTTGTCGGTATAGCGACACTGTTGATGTTAGTTGCCATCATTAGTGGTGTGATTACTCATAAAAAATCTTTAAAGATTTCTTTACGTTCCGCTCAGGCAAAGGACAACGTTCTTGGCTCGATGCACATAATGCAACCGCAGTATTTGCGCTCCCCTTCCACATCATGATCACCTTTAGTGGCCTGTTGCTACTGTTATTTACGATCATGCCTTGGGGGATTGAACGTATTTATGAAAACCGGGGACAATTTCTACAAGAACAAAATCGTGCCTTGGTTCAAGAAAATAAACCTGAAGGACGTGAATCTGCTCAAGAACGTGGCGAACGCCCACAGCAAGCCCGTGCCAATTCTGCACAAAACCAAGGCAAAAATCGTGCTGAGGGCCGTGGTGAAGGTCGAGGAGATCGTCGCTCTAAACGTGAAGAACAACCTGTTGTTGCTGCGCCGCTGACCAACTTAGCGCCAATAGTAACTGCGGTTCAGGCTGAATGGAGAACTAATCCTATTAGTACCGTTAGCATCATTGCACCGAATACAGACCAAGCTAAAATTGAGCTACGCGCATTACATGGTGAAAGTGTTGCATATCGAAATGTCTATGCAAGCAAACAATTTGATGGCGTAACAGGCAAAGACTTAACTGACGAAAGTGCCAAATTAAAGCACCCTTCTGTACCGATGGGTATTTACAATGTAGTCACCACGCTACATGAAGCACGTGGTGTAGACTTAGCTCTACGTTGGCTGCTGTTTATTTCAGGGATTGTAGGCACCCTGATGGTCGCTACAGGTCTCATTCTGTGGTGTGTAAAACGTGCGCCGCAACAGCAAAAACAAGGCTTTAAATCATTTGGCTACCGCACGGTTGAAGTGACCAATATTGCAGCGATTATTGGTTTACCCATTGCCTGTGCAGCATTTTTCTATGCCAACCGTTTTATTCCCACACAGCTTGAAAACCGTTCGGAATTAGAAATTCGTAGTTTCTTTATTGTTTGGCTACTGACGCTCGTTTATGCGATGTTCCGTACGCATCGTCAAGCGTGGCTAGAACTTTTAGCTTTTGCCACAGCAATTTTTGCTTTACTGCCGATTGTAAACTTCATGACTGGTGGTCAAGCGCTTTGGAATACCATGGCAAATGGCCAATGGATGATTGCATCCTTTGATCTTGCAATGTGGCTTTTGGCTATCTTGTTTGCCTATTCATTTTACAAAGTGAAAAAGCATAAAGGACTGCCTGTTAAAAAAGCGCGTGCCACAAAGGAGGCTGAAGCATGATGTTCTTTCTCCTGATTTGGGCACTGAGTAGCTTAGGTTTTTTTGCCTTGGCAAGCAGCATGTCTAAACATCAAAAGCAGTTCTACAGCAAAGAACTAAGTGTGGGTCAAACACGCTTAGCCACGCTGGTCGGCTGGGCGCTATTGATCATCGCCTTACTACTTTGCCTCTCACTTGGCACGCCGAGCAATAACATCAGTTATTGGTTTGGCGCGCTGACCATTGCGGCTTTATTTGTCGGGCTATGTATTAGTTATATCGCTGAGTATTTTTGGAAAATTATTGGTGCATTAGTTATCATATTTGTATTGTCTGCAGTGTTATTGAAATTTTAATTCTTTAGACAACGATCTCTAAACATTCTCTAAACATTGAAAGCCAATCTTCGGATTGGCTTTTTTCATGCCAACCGATTAGGCTATGCCTATTCTGCTCTTTTGGATTACACATGTCTGAACTTTCAATCTCTCCTGCTTTATATAACCGCGCTATGGCAGGCAATAAAGATGCTCAATTTGAACTGGCTGAAATTTATATGCAAAGTGAAAATGATGAGCATGTTGAACTTGCTGAAGAATGGGCACTCAAAGCAGCTCAGTTAGGTCATGTAGAAGCCATGTATTGGCTGGGTGAAGGCTATGCAGTCTATGCCAAAGACATGCTCGAAGAAGATCCTGAAGAATCTAAAACCTATTTTGAGCATGCGCACCGCTGGTTAGAACAAGCGTCAAAACATGACCATCCTGCTGCAATTTTAGAACTCGCCACTTTTTACCGTCGCGGCGATGTGGTGGAAAAAGATGTCGCTAAATCCATTGAACTGGTTGAACAATCTGCAAAATTAGGTGAAGTTCAAGCCATGCGTGATTTGGCTTTTATTTATGCTAATGGATTAGGCATCGACGCTGATGAAGAAAAAGCAGATTTTTGGAATGAAAAAGCCAATGCGGCCGAACAGCCCAAAGCTTAAATCACAAAGAAAAAGGCCCATCTCATGATGGGCTTTTTGCTTTTAACAAAATGGCTCAGCTCGCCACATAATTATTTACGTCTACAGTAATCACTTGTCGGCAAATGCCCTCTGCCCCACGTTGCTGTTCAAATACCTCTGCTGGCATGGCATCAAAACTGTCAAAGAAACTAATTTCAGTTTCGTCAATGTCATACACCAAAGAATGATTCCCCACGCCCTCTAGAGTATCGTAATACACAATCACAAACTGATTTTGTTCAAAAGCCTGCTGAATTTGTGCATAGCCAATTGCAGGCAATATAGGCAGTTCCAATTGGTCTGCTTCTGCATAACTGCGTTTTTCACTGTCCTGCAGCTCAGGATCATGCTCTGTGTAAAACTTGACTTGAAAGCCAAACTTTTTCAGTCCTACAGCTAAACCAATGGTGGTTGTGCCATGGTCAGCTTCATAAGCGCAAACTTCGATGAGTTGCTGAATATCTGCATCTATACCTAAGTGCTGCAACAGCATCCATACTGCAAAAATGCCGCCATTGGCTTCAAGATTGGCTAATTCTTCAGGCATTTCCAAAGACATATATCAAAACTCAAAATTGCTTATGGACGATGATAAACAAATCAAAGTGGTTTTGCCTGCAAGTTTTAATCCAGACCTGATTTCAGATGTACAAAAATAATGTCCAAATCTTGTTTAGGTACAAAATTCTTTTCAACCATTTGAAACTGCGTAGCGCTGATTTTCTTCACTTTACCTGCCCAGCAAAATGAAACCAGCTCTCCTGCATCACGCTCGATAGTCAGTTTAAAATCTTGAATAGGCTTTGCCCAATTGGCGCCAGTTTTTAAGATATAGCCCAGTGCTTGAAATGGTGCATGCTGTGATTTGGCCTTTCTGAGTCCTGCCTTAAACTTTTGATCCATACAATAACTTTGATTATATTCATCAGGATATAAAGCCACAGACCCGCCCACCAGCGGTGCATATTGATGCTGTACACGTGTGAGCGCATTGGCTTTAAAGGTTTGCTTCCAGCTGTAAATCACCTGAGATGACCATGAAATGACTTCACTCGGATCTTTGGGCAAGATTTTTTGCAGTGCTGCATTTTTACAGTTTCTGAGCTTTGTCTCGAATGTTTCATATTCATCATCTTGCCTGCTCCACGGATTCAGCATGTCTTTTTCCGTAAACCCGCATTGCTTAAAACTCTCCGTCATATCAATCGGGGCTGTTTTTTCATCTTTTTGAATAAAAGTGCGCACATGCATTTCTGGCTGAATCGTTTTTCCATTCACCTGAACTTTAAAACTTTTTAGCAATTTTTCAGTATTGGCAAAATCAGATTCAAAGAAGTTTTCAACTTTTGGCAGCGGAAATAAGACCGTTTCAGTCACATCTTTATTGCTTAAATTTTTGAACTGGTAATCGACCTTGATGATTTTTTTACTAATAAACAGGTCTTCACTGAACATTTGAATATCTTTATTTTTCAGGTATTGCACACCGCCTGTTGCCACATAGCCTGTTGAATCGTTGGATATGGTCAGAACAGGCCAAAACATCAATAAAGCCATTAAGGGTTTAATCATTCTTCTTATACTCACAACCGATTTATTAAATTTAACACTCACAGCGTAATTTTAATGATCAAGAAATCTATAAGTCAGATATTAACCAATTTCAGATTGGAACAAAACGTAATTCCAAGTACAATACTCCGCTAGTCGAGGGATGCTGCGACTTTCTTATAGGCACTAAATATAAGATCGCTAGGCTCGACGATTCGGTTGGACACTCGCTCCAATCAACAACGGCATCCGCGAACATAATGATCAATTGTTTTTATAAAGGAGATCGTGATGAACGCGGTTAATGCTTCATTTACAGATTATAAAGTTGCCGACATTTCACTAGCTGACTACGGCCGTAAAGAAATCAAACTTGCAGAAGCAGAAATGCCTGCCCTAATGGGTCTTCGCAAACGCTATGCAGCGGCTAAACCGCTTGCTGGTGCGAAAATCCTTGGCTGTATCCACATGACCATTCAAACTGCAGTTTTAATTGAAACTCTAGTTGAATTAGGTGCAGAAGTTCGCTGGACTTCTTGCAACATCTTCTCTACTCAAGACCACGCTGCTGCTGCAATCGCTGCTGCGGGTATCCCTGTATTTGCTTGGAAAGGCGAAACTGAAGAAGAATATATGTGGTGTCTTGAACAGCAAATCAATGTGAACGGTACACCTTGGGATGCAAACATGATTCTGGACGATGGCGGTGACTTAACTGCACTTGTTCACGAAAAATACCCAGAAGTGATTGCAAAAATCCACGGTATTACTGAAGAAACCACTACAGGTGTTCAACGTCTTTACGAAATGCACCGCGACGGTACTTTAAAAGTTCCAGCGATTAACGTAAATGACTCTGTCACTAAGTCTAAAAACGACAACAAATACGGCTGCCGTCACTCACTTAACGATGCAATCAAACGTGGTACAGATATGCTTTTATCTGGTCGTCGTGCGCTTGTAATCGGTTATGGTGACGTAGGTAAAGGTTCTGCTCAATCACTTCGTCAAGAAGGCATGATTGTACGTGTCACTGAAGTTGACCCTATCTGTGCAATGCAAGCATGCATGGACGGTTTCGAAGTTGTTGCTCCGTATAAAAATGGCATTCAAACGGGTAAGAAAGAAGACATCAACCTTGATCTTCTTCAAAATACTGACTTGATCGTAACAACAACTGGTAACTACCACGTATGTGACGCTGCAATGCTTGATTCATTAAAAGCTGGCGCTGTAGTTTGTAACATCGGTCATTTCGATACTGAAATCGACACAAATTACTTACGTGGTTATAAGTGGGTTGAAGTTAAGCCACAAGTTCACCAAGTGTATCGTTCAGAAAATGAAAATGATTACCTTATTCTTCTTTCAGAAGGCCGTTTGGTGAACCTTGGTAATGCAACCGGTCACCCTTCACGTATTATGGATGGTTCTTTTGCTAACCAAGTATTGGGTCAAATGCACCTATTCGCTGAAAAATTTGCTGATCTTCCTGAAGATCAAAAACAAGCTGCGATCCGCGTAGAACTTATTCCTAAGAAATTAGACGAAGAAGTTGCTGCTGCAATGGTTGCTGGTTTCGGCGGCGTATTGACGACTTTGACTCAAGAACAAGCGGACTACCTCGGTGTTCAAGTTGAAGGCCCGTTCAAAGCTGAGGCTTATAAATACTAAGTTTTATAAATACCTCTCCCTAACCCTCTCCTAAAAGGAGAGGGAACTCTTCATTGTGAAAGCAAATTTGATGTTAACTCCAAATCACTATTACTTTCATAATGGAATTCCCTTCTCCCTCTGGGAGAAGGTTAGGATGAGGGGATTTTTTTTAAATAAAAGTATTTGTAAAAAAGGATTTGAACATGTCAAAACAGATTCCTATTTCCTTTGAGTTCTTCCCGACCAAAACTGATGCGGGCGCGGAAAAACTTAAAGTTGTACACCAAGAACTTCAATTACTCAATCCTGAATTTTTCTCTGTAACATACGGTGCAGGCGGTTCTACCCGTGAACGCACTTTGTCTACATTGAATGATTTCAACGGTAAAGGCACACCGGTTGCCCCTCACCTGTCTTGTATTGGTGACAGCAAAGAACGTATTGCTGAATTGCTGGATTTGTATAAATCGCAAGGCATTGACCGTATTGTTGCGCTGCGCGGCGACTTGCCGTCTGGTCAAGTGGGCTTGGGCGAATTGCCTTATGCAACAGATCTTGTGCGTTTCATCCGTGAGCACACTGGCGATCACTTCAAAATTGAAGTTGCAGCTTACCCAGAAATGCATCCGCAAGCAGACAGTTTTGATCTCGACATCAAACGTTTCTGTGATAAAGCCAATGCGGGCGCTAACGCAGCACTCACACAGTTCTTCTTCAATCCAGATGCCTACTTCTACTTTGTAGAACGCATTCAAAAAGAAGGTGTGAACATTCCTGTCGCTCCAGGCATCATGCCTATTACCAATGCAAGTAATTTAATTCGCTTTGCTGATGGTACAGGTGCAGAAATTCCACGTTGGATTCGCAAACAGCTTGCGACTTATGGCGACGATACAGCGTCAATCAAAGCCTTTGGTCATGAAGTGATTGTAAAACTTTGCGAACGCCTGATTGCTGGTGGTGCGCCAAGCCTGCACTTCTACACCATGAACACCACTGACCCTACACGTCAACTTGTGAAAGACCTCGGTCTTGCATAAGACATTTCGACCTTTTTGAGAGTAAAACTTTAATGCCACGTTTTTATATTGAAGCTGATTTAACTGTTGATACGACTGTTAAATTAACGGAAACAGTGTTTCATCACTGGGTAAAAGTTTTACGTGCTCAAGTGGGCGAAACAGCCACTTTGTTCAATGGGCAAGGTGGCGAATACCATGTTGAATTGGTTGAAATCGCTAAAAAGTCGGCTGCCGTCCAAGTTTTGCAATTCAATCCAAGCAATCGCACACCACATTTTACGGCACTATTGGGTCAAGTGATGAGCAAAGGCGACCGCATGGATTATGCGATTCAAAAAGCGGTGGAACTCGGTGTTTCTGAAATTCAACTACTCACTTCAGAACGTTGTGAGATGCGTTTGAAGTACGATCGTGATCAAAAGAAACTTGACCATTGGCAAGGCATTGCTATTGCTGCTTGTGAACAGTGTGGACTCAACATTGTTCCTAAAGTACTTCCGCCTCTTTCCCTTGAAAAATGGTTGGAAAGTGACCTACCGACAACAAAATTGGTGCTCGCACCCAATAAAGATGAAGTTGATGTATTAGCTGATGCTGACCCGCACGTTGCCTTACTGATTGGCCCTGAAGGTGGCTTGAGCGAAGCAGAGATCAGCGCAGCAAATGAGAAAGGTTTCGTGAACTGGTGTATCGGTGAACGTGTCCTTCGCACAGAAACTGCACCTGTAGTTGCACTTTCAATTTTAAATTATAAATTTATTTAATTTTTACTCGATAGTTCATCTGAAAGCATCAATGATGGCATCCTTGATATTGCTTTTTATTTGTAACGCAATTACCCTAGAGTCAATAAAAACAAATGATTTGTTACCAAGAATAAACAAATACTCTCAGGAACAATACAAATACAACGATCTAGATTTAGTTAAGGCAGGGTTTTTATATTCATGACGTATAAACAAGATGAATATATCAAGCAGTACAATCATACTGCTCAAATTGCGAACACGATTCGCCATAGCCGCTATTTTTTAGTCAGTATCCTGATTATTTGCTTATATATTTTTTCGATATATCAAATTTTTTATAAATCGCCATCTTTGTATTTTAATATTTGGTTTATTTTTACCGAAGTTTTTGTCAGTTTATGCTGGCTGATCAGCACCGTTTATTTTAAACCTGAACAATATTCACTGATGATTGCGCATCGTTGGCTACAATTTCAGTGTTTTTCTGTCGGCACACTGATTGCGAGCGGTATTTTTTTAATTTTTTATTATTTGCCTGCGACCAATCAAAGCTTTGAACCAATTCAAGCCCTGACGCTCTCTGCCCTACTCTTGATCGTGACGCAAACCTTTGGTTTGACCTATTTGACGCAAAAACTTAATTATTTTTGTTTGGCATTTATCCCGTCTATTGTGCCGTATCTGATTGCACAGTTCTTTTTCTTAGATGGTTCAAATCACTTATTTAGCCTGAGTATTAATTTTGGGCTCATTGTGATTCTAATGTGTGCCATGACGTCATATCGAATTCATCGTCGTGTGTCGACCTTACATGCCAAAAATAACCTACTGGTCGATAGTGCCAAGCAACAAGTCAAATGGACTGATGAACTGTGTCAGCAGCTCCAAGATGAAGTCAACAAATCACGAGACATCGAATTACAGCTACAACTGGGTAACCAAATCCTTGAACAGAAAGTTAAAGAGCGGACCTTCGACATTGAGCAAATGAACAAGGATTTAGAAAACCAACAAGCCAATTTAGTCCTTGCGCATGAAATCGCCGGTTTACGTCCTTGGGATTGGAATATCAAAGATCGTAAAATCGTTGTCACCAACTATAAGCAAGAAAAAACCCTTAGACATTCGAAAGAGCATCAGCAACAGTTACAACATGTGATCCATCCTGATGATATCCCACATTTTAAATCAGCGATGATTCAACATCTACGTGGATTTAAAGACCGTTATGAGGCCACCTATCGGATTCAAAACAGTCAAGGAAAATGGAGTTGGGTACATGATATTGGACGGGTCATTCAACGCGATCCAAATAATCGTAAGCCATTGCGCATGGTCGGTATTCGACGTGATATCCATCAAGAACGGACATCTCAGGAACGTTTAAAACTTGCAGCCAGCGTACTCGAACAAGCCGCTGAAGGGATTTTCATTTTAAATGAAGAGCTGTGCTATATCGAAGTCAATCCGTTTTACGAACAATTAACCGGCTTTAACTATGACCAAATTATTGGTAAACATCTTTTTGATATCACAGCAAATTACAAATCAATTCAACGCAGTATGCACTACTCGATCATTAAACAAGTGCTGAAAATTGGTGAGTATGATGGTGAATTGCACGAAAAATTTCTTTCAGGTAAAGAACTGACGCTGTGGATGCATATTAATGCGATTACTGATGATCAAAACCGCGTCACCCATTACATTGGAATTGTCTCAGATTTAAGCGAACGTAAATTGCAAGAACAACGATTATCTTATTTAGAAAACTATGACACCTTAACGGATTTACCGAACCGTTTTTATTACAACTATCAACTGCATCAATATTTAGTTTCACAGCAAGATTCGATTAAACAGTTGGCTGTCATTCGTTTAAACATCGACCGTTTCCGTCCATTAAATGAATATCTCAGCAACAATGGTGGTGACGAGCTGTTACGCCAAGTCGCACAGCGTTTACGTCTAACCAATGCCGAAGCTCTGTTTGTCGCACACTTAAATGGCGATGATTTTGCGATTGTGTATGAAATTTCACACATCCGCCCTTCTGTGCAAGAGCATTGTGAACGCATCAATAAAGCCTTTAGCATTCCATTTAATATTTTTGGCCAAGATCATGTCATCACTTTATCGATGGGCGTCGCGTTCTACCCTGAGCATGGCCGTCAGCTAGATTATCTAAATAACTGTGCAGAACAAGCGCTGAGCGAAGCCAAAAATTTGGGAGGCAATACTACACGTTATTATTCCAATGAAAATACTGCATTATTAGAACAAGGTATCTTCTTGGAACGCGACTTGCGTAAAGCCATTCAAAATAATGAGCTGGTGGTGTATTACCAACCGAAGATTAATTTCCGTGATAAAAATATTTACGGTTTTGAAGCCTTGGTGCGTTGGAATCATCCTGAAAAAGGCTTAATACCACCAGGCTTATTTATTCCTTTAGCAGAACAAACCAGTTTAATTTCAGATATCGGGCGTTTTGTCCTGCAAAAAACCGCGCAGCAAATTCGCTTTTGGAATAATTTGGGTTATCAAAATATTTGTGTATCCGTCAATATTGTTGCACAGCAACTGCGGCGTGGACAATTATTAAATGATCTCGATGAAGCGATTGATGCCAATCAAATTGATGGTGCTAGTCTGGAGCTGGAAATTACCGAATCTTCTTTGGTCGAAAATCTAGATTCAGTACGTGAACTGTTGAATGAAATCAAAAAACGTAAAATCAATATTTCACTTGATGACTTTGGTACGGGCTATTCTTCTCTATCCTATCTAGCTGATTTTCCAATTGATATCTTAAAAATAGACCGCAGTTTTATCTCTAAAATTGGTGAAAATAAACAATTGGCCATCGTTAGTGCCATGATTGCCATGGGTAAAGCGATGGGCATGACGGTAGTCGCTGAAGGGATTGAAACTGAACAGCAGTTACAGTATCTACAAGACTTAGAATGTGACATTGCTCAAGGCTATTTTTTCTCTAAGCCATTGCCACAAGAAGAGGCAACCGTGTTCCTTGAAAATAATATCTCTTCGCCTGCTTATACTTACTTAATATAAGTCACTATGCCTGAGCTATAAGATTGTCTGAAAAAGACGCGACTTCGACTGTCCCAACTGTGCAACTAATGTTATATTCAAGCGGATAAAGCAAGCATTGCAGCTTTATATTGGATAAACAAAACACAATCGAGATACAGATGGACGATCAATCTTTAAAACAGCAGGCTTTGTATTATCACGAATTTCCAACTCCGGGGAAAATCAGCGTTACACCAAGCAAACAATTGGTCAACCAACACGATTTAGCCCTCGCATACTCGCCAGGTGTCGCTGCACCTTGTTTAGAAATTGAACGCGACCCATCTACTGCTGCACTTTACACAGCGCGCGGTAATCTTGTTGCTGTAGTCAGTAACGGTACAGCCGTACTGGGCTTAGGTAACATTGGTCCTTTAGCGTCAAAACCTGTTATGGAAGGTAAAGGCGTTCTATTCAAAAAATTCGCTGGTGTTGATGTTTTTGACATTGAAATTGCTGAAAACGATCCAGACAAAATCGTAGATATCGTTGCAGCATTAGAACCAACTTTCGGTGGTATCAACCTTGAAGACATCAAGGCCCCAGAATGTTTCTACATCGAGCAAAAACTTCGTGAACGCATGAATATTCCTGTGTTCCATGATGACCAACACGGTACATCGATCATTGTGGGTTCTGCATTACTGAATGCACTTCAACTCAATGGCAAAAAAATTGAAGAAATCAAAATTGTCGCTTCTGGCGCAGGTGCTGCTGCCCTTTCATGTTTGAACTTACTTTGCGCACTTGGCGTGAAAAAAGAAAACATCGTTGTGGCAGATTCACGCGGTTTATTGACCACTAAACGTGAAGGCTTGGATGAGTCGAAAAAGGCGTACGTTCAAGACATCGAAGGCTCTCAGCTTGCTGATGTAATGGAAGGTGCGGACATGTTCCTTGGTCTTTCTGCAGCAGGTATTTTAACCAAAGAAATGGTTAAAGTCATGGCGAAAGATCCGATCATCTTTGCCCTTGCTAACCCTGACCCTGAAATTCTTCCTGAACATGCACATGAAGCACGTCCAGACGTGATTATGGCAACTGGTCGTTCAGACTATCCAAACCAAGTGAACAATGCGCTTTGCTTCCCTTATATCTTCCGTGGCGCACTAGATGTTGGTGCAACCACAATTAATGAAGAGATGAAGATTGCTTGTGTACATGCGATTGCTCGCATGGCACATGTCGAAGCTGATGCTGCATCGTATGGTGAAAAATCTGCTTCATTTGGTCGTGATTACCTCATTCCCCGCCCATTAGATCAACGTTTGATTCTTGAGATTGCACCTGCAATTGCACAAGCAGCAATGGATTCAGGTGTTGCAACTCGTCCAATTCAAGACTTCTCTGCGTATCGTCAACGTTTGTCTGAGTTTGTTTATAACTCTGCATTCATGATGAAACCAATTTTTGCGCAAGCGAAAACTGATCCAAAACGTATTGCATATGCTGAAGGTGAAGATTTACGTGTACTTCGCGCAGTACAAATTGCTGTTGATGAAGGTTTAGCAAAACCAATTCTTGTAGGCCGTCCTGCAGTCATTGAAGCAAACATCAAGAAATTAGGTCTACGTCTTGAAGACGGCGTGAACATCACTATCGTCGATCAAGAGAAAAACCCTGATTACGATAAGTTTGCAGATGATTACTACAGCATCATGCAGCGTAAAGGTGTAACGCCTGAATATGCTCAGCGTGAAGCACGTCGTCGTTCAACACTTATCGCGGCAATGTTGGTTCGTCATGGTGTAGCTGACGGTATGTTATGTGGTACTTATTCTAGCTATGACATTCACTTAGACTTTGTCAGCAATGTGATTGGACTAAAAGAAGGCCGCAATAACTTCTTTACGCTGAATGCATTGATGCTTGAAGACCGTAACTTGTTTATTGCTGATACTTACATTAACCGTAATCCAACAGCTGAACAGTTGGCTGAAATGACTATTTTAGCGGCTGAAGAAGTACGCCGTTTTGGTATTACGCCGCGTGTAGCATTGCTTTCTCACTCAAGTTTCGGTTCTGACCAAAATGATCCTAGCGCACAAAAAATGCGGAAGGTTTATGATATTTTGTCAGAAATTGCACCAGAACTTGAAGTTGAAGGTGAAATGCATGGTGATGCCGCACTGGATGAAAATATTCGTCATTTCGCATACCCGAACTCACGTTTTAAAGGTTCTGCAAACTTGCTGATTATGCCGAATCTGGATGCAGCGAACATTTCGTTCAACTTGCTGAAATCAACATCTGGCAGTAACGTGACGATTGGCCCAATTCTTTTGGGTGCTGCAAAACCTGTTCATATTTTAACGCCAACAGCGACAACACGCCGTTTAGTGAATATGACTGCATTGACTGTTGCAGAGATTCAAGAAAACGAAAAACTAGCACTCTAATTTAGTTGACCTGAACACACTTTGTGACTTGAGAAAACCTCTGTTCTGTAGCATGATTGCTCTAAGAATAGAGGTTTTTTCATGCAAGTTTATTTAGTAGGCGGTGCAGTTCGAGATCACTTGCTCGGGCACCCCTATCACGAAAAAGATTATGTCGTTGTCGGTGCAACGCCGGAACAATTACTTGCTCAAGGTTATCAACCTGTGGGTAAAGATTTCCCTGTTTTTCTTCATCCAGAGACCAAAGACGAATATGCCTTAGCCCGTACAGAACGTAAGTCTGGACATGGGTATCATGGCTTTGAATTTTATACCGACGTCAATGTCACACTCGAACAAGATCTCATTCGACGTGACCTCACGATCAATGCGATTGCTATGGATGATGCAGGTCAGATTTATGATCCCTACCATGGTCAACAAGATTTAGAGCGACGCATCCTTCGCCATGTGTCTGATGCCTTCGTCGAAGATCCTTTGCGAGTTCTGCGGATTGCACGTTTTGCGGCACGTTATAAAGCTTTAGGTTTTAAAGTGGCCGATGAAACACTTGCGCTGATGCAAGATCTCGCTCAATCGGGTGAGCTTGAAGCCCTTACACCTGAACGTGTATGGAAGGAAACGTCTCGTGCATTAATGGAAGACCACGCAGATGAATATTTTGAGGTATTAAGAGCCTGTGGCGCTTTAAAAGTCTTGTTCCCTGAAATTGATGCGTTATACGGTATTCCACAGCGTCCTGAATATCATCCTGAAATAGACTGTGGCATTCATACCATGATGTCGCTACAACAAGCGTGTCGTGCAAATTATTCTTTGGATGTTCGTTTTGCTGTACTGGTACACGACTTAGGCAAAGCACTTACTCCAGTAGATGAGTTACCGCGCCATATCATGCATGAAGAGCGTGGTGTAAAACCAGTTACTGATGTCTGTGACCGTATGCGTGTTCCCACCAATACCAAACAATTGGCCATCTCAGTGTGTAAAGAACATTTAAAATGCCATCAAGCCTTGAGTTTAAAACCGGGTACCTTGTGGCGCCTGTTACAACGTATGGATGTGCTACGCCGTCCTGAACGCGTAGAGGCCTTTGTACAAGCCTGTGAATGTGATTCACGTGGTCGTTTAGGTTTAGAGGATCGCGCCTATCCACAAGCTCAATACGTTTTAGATGCCATGCAAGTGGTTCGTAATATTAAAGCTGCCGACCTTCCACCTGATGTATCCGGGCCGGATATTGGTGAAATGTTGATTCAGAAACGAATTGAAGCTATCGGACAATTCAAGCATGAACTTGGCCATAACACGCCTACAGCTTAAAATAAATCCTCTCAGAAATGAGAGGATTGACTTTCATCATTGCTGTTAAGCCTGCCGAAGTATTTTGAAATAAATGAAAAATTGAAATAATCTAGTGTCATCTCTGAAAATTAAATACTGATACTCAACCCAATTTAAGACTGGTAAAAAGAATAAAAATAATGAAGAAACAACTTTCCAATATATTGATTGCTATTGTCTTTTGCGGACTCCTAGTAGGGATGGGCTTTACCCAAACCCTTTTAAAAAGTTTGCCACAGCTCATCATGATATTTTTTGGAATGTTAGCCCTAGGCTCCTTAATAATTAAGCGTTCATTTATAAGCTCTATTCCTTTTTATATAGTTTTGGGAGTTATGTTTTATATTAATATTTTTCTATTGGCGAGCGCTGCTGTGGATTTTATTCATCCACATCAAGACTGGACTACACAGAATGACGGGAGTATTGATAGAAGCCCAAATTTAAACTGGCTGTGGGCGATAATTGTCTCCTTTTTTCTTTCCCCACTCAGCATTGTTTTCTATCATAAAAAAATTCAAAGAAATAAAGGTCTTGAAATAGCCTTTATTACTCTTTTTATTATTGTGACATTGATAATTTATATAAAATTTGAGCTACTCTGCTGTAATTAAATTGCATCTTTTATAAATATTTAGACATATTATCGCTAAATCACAATCTATACGTTGATAGGCCTTTTTAAATTTGAAAGTTATACTACTGTCTAAAATGTATAAGCATTTATAGACAGCAGCTATTCAGTTCACTTATGACACAGCTGCTGGAAAACTAATGACTTTTTCAAGCTTTAGCTGATTCATAGCCACCATTAGCAATCGATCAATACCTAAGGCTATACCTGCACACTCGCTCATATGCGGTAATGCAGCAAGCAAATATTCATCAATCGGCATCACATGCAACCCAAGTTTAGCGCGCTCTGCATTATCTGCCTCAAAACGACTGCGTAAAACATCCGCATCAATCAGTTCATCATAAGCATTCGCTAACTCTAAACCTTCGATATACAGCTCAAATCGTGCTGCAACCAACTCCCCATCTTCGTCCACACGGGTTTTCGCCAAAGAAGCCATTTCCGGTGGAAAATCAGTAAGGAACACTGGCGTATCAAAACCGAGGCTCGGCTCAACATAATGCGAAAACAATAAATCGATATAGCCTAAACGGTCTTCACCCAAATCTAAGCTTAGCCCCACACGACGACAGCAATCTTTTAGATCTTGTAAAGAAGCTTGTAACGGGTTCAAATCCAAACGATCCATAAATGCATGCTTATAGCTCAAAATAGTCGGACGAATTTCACCAAAGCGTTGTTTCAAGGTTTCATTCAATAAATCCGTCACTTCAAACATCAAGTCTTTTAAGCTAAAACCCGGACGGTACCATTCCAACATTGTGAATTCACTGTTGTGTTTACGTCCATGCTCATCATCACGGAAAACTTTACAGATTTGGTAAATTGGCCCACTACCACTTGCCAACAGACGCTTCATGGCAAATTCAGGTGAAGTTTGCAAATAATGCGTTTGCTTTTGTCCATTCACATGGCGCTGAGCCTGTACCGATGCTAAATGTACATCAGTGACACCGGCTTGAGAAAGTACAGGTGTTTCCACTTCAAGAACATCACGTGCTGCAAAAAACTGGCGAATTTGAGCATACATCGTGGCACGTGCACGAAGTGCAGTGAGTTCACAACTCGGTTGAAAGTTCATTTGACTCATGCTGCAGGGCCTCCATGCGCAGCCCATTCACGGCGTAAAGGATAGGTTTTACGTAAATAATCAAAGGCTTTTTGATCCACCTTGCCGTCTTTTAGGCAAGCACGTAAGTTTGCATCATCACGAGCGATATCATAAATATCTTTTAAATAACGCTGTAATACCGTCTTAAAGTCAGCACCAGTAAAATACTGCTCACAGACGGGCAACTGACTTTCAAAAGCTTTATTTATCGGTTGATTGAAAGTTTGACAGAATGCTTCATAGATCATCTGTGTGCCACGTGCTTTACCTTCCAAGCTATAGCCTGCAATATGGGGTGTCACCACGCAAATTAAATCCAACAACGCTGCTGAAATCTCTGGCTCATGTTCAAAAACATCTAAGACCACTTTACGCTGAGTTTGTTGAATATCGGCAATTAAGGCAGCTTCTTCGACCACTGGCCCACGCGCGGAATTAATCAAAATCGCTGAAGGCTTCATAGCAGCAAGCGCAGTAGCATTGATTAAATGATAGGTTGGATGTTCACCCTCTTTGGTCAGTGGCACATGGGTACTAATCGCATCTGCATTTTTTAACAGTTCTGCAAATTCAACTTGTTTCACCTGATCAGATTGCACAAATGGATCATAGCCAATGACATTCCAACCGAATAATTCTGCCATGACGGCTAAACGTGAACCGACATTACCTAAGCCAACGATGCCCAAGGTAAATTGTTCATTTGCATTCAACAATTCAGGTTTAACGTAGAGCAATGCAGTAATCACATATTCAGCAACCGCTTGTGCATTACAACCTGCGGCATTTGACCAAGCAATGCCCTGCTTTTCTAGAACGGTAATATCTAAATGATCTGTTCCAATCGTAGCACTACCGACAAATTTGAGTGCGGTCTGTTGAATTAATTCTGCATTTACCTGAGTCACTGATCGTACCAATAATGCATCGGCTTCTTTGACATCCTCATGGGTCAATGTTCGACCTGCCGCTTGCTTTATTTCACCAAATTCAGCAAAAAAATACTCAGTAAATGCCAGATTTTCATCTGCAACGATTTTCATAGTTCATCTCATAATTCCACTACGAACATGATAACGCGTTGCTCATGCCATGACTATTCTTCTGCACATAAAGCATAGCGCCATTTTTTTATAAGCTAAATGATAGAAAATTATATTAACGACAATAATCTGAGTGCTGATCTTCAATTAAAGACAAGGCCGCCTGCCAAGCCGCTTGAATAATTGGCTCGGCCATCGGATTTTCAAACTGCTGCAACGTATGTTCACAAACCTTCGGACTCGGATAATGCAATGTAGCACTCGACAACGCTTTTACTTGAATTTGACAAGCCCGTTCTAAAAAGTAAATTTCATGAAATGCCCGTGCCACACTATCTCCAGTCGCAAGCAAGCCGTGATTGCGTAAAATCATGCAACGATAATGCCCCATATCTTGTACCAGTCTTTCACGCTCTTCAGTTGAAAAGGCAATACCCTCATATTCATGATAAGCAATGTTCTGATAGAACTTTAACGCATGTTGTGAGATTGGCAATAATCCATGTTCCTGTGCAGAAACCGCCACGCCATCGGCAGTATGCGTATGAATCACGCAATTAATATTTGCACGTGCATGATGTAAGGCAGAATGAATCACAAATCCTGCGACATTCACCATCTTCCCTGCATCATAAGTTTCAATAATTTTTCCTTCATGATCAATTTTGACCAAATCAGAAGCTGTCATTTTGTCAAAGGTCACACCATAACGATTAATCAGAAAATGCTCAGGTTCATGACTTAAACGCAGGCTGATATGGGTATCAATTAAGTCGGTCATTTTATAATAAGCCACCAAGCGATACAGTGCCGCCAATTGACAACGCGCTTGCCATTCCAGTTCATGAATAAGCTCTGGTTTTTGCATGGATGAATTCCTTTTCTAAATCGATTGATCTTGTTTTCTGTTTATTGTGAATAATTAATAGCATGTCATATTCATGCTGTATATCAACTTCACCTGTAGAAAAAAACTATTCAAAAATTTAGGCAATAAAAAAACCCCAATGTAAAACATTGGGGTTTTTGAATATGGCGGAAGCGGTGAGATTCGAACTCACGGAGGACTCGCGCCCTCGTCGGTTTTCAAGACCGGTGCATTAAACCGCTCTGCCACGCTTCCATGGCCGCTATCATATAAATAAAAATTCAGATTGGCAAATTATTTTGCCTTATTTTGAACACTTGGCGAATCGTTCATACAAAATTTAGGCGATTGTAAAATTTTGGCTTCGAGCTGAAAAATAGAAGCTGAATCAATATGTATTGAATTGAGATCAAAGCAAATTGCATTGCCAAAATTTACACACATAAAAAAACCCTGATTCTAAAAAACATCAGGGTTTTTGAATATGGCGGAAGCGGTGAGATTCGAACTCACGGAGGACTCGCGCCCTCGTCGGTTTTCAAGACCGGTGCATTAAACCGCTCTGCCACGCTTCCATGGCCGCCATCATATAAATAAATTTCAGCAATGGCAAATTATTTTGTAAAAAACACGTCCAATTGAACAAAATAAAAGCAGTTTATTGTTTTTCAGTGCTTTCGCCCATTTCATAACGAATTGAATTGATATACCAACATTTTTTTCCTAGCGGGGTTAGAACTTCGACTTCATCATCCACTTGCTTGGATAAGAGTGCTCGAGCCATAGGTGAATCAATTGAGATATGTTGCGGATGATGATCATAAATTTCATCTACCCCCACGATTCTTAGCGTTTTGTGTTCGCCGTCTTCATTTTCAATATCAACCCATGCCCCAAAATAGACTTTCCCTTTTTGTTCGGGTGAGTAATCGATAATACGAAGCTCTTCCAAACGTTTTCCCAAGTAGCGTACACGTCGGTCAATTTTGCGTAACAATTGCTTATTATATTGATAATCCGCGTTTTCCGAACGATCTCCAAGACTAGCCGCCCAGTTCACTTTTTTGGTAATTTCAGGTCGCTCTTCATGCCATAAATGTTGAAGTTCAGCGACCAATAAATCGTGTCCACCACGGGTAATTAAGTTAGATTTCATGATGATTTTTAGGCCTTGAGCAAGTGCTGATTTTTACAAAACATGCCTATTTTATCCGCCATTTCTACACAGGCAAAGTATATAAAATTTATTCCCAAACAAAATCAATTGTTTATGTTACATATTTTAATATTTTTTCGTACAAAATTTGACAAGTATTTTTTTGCTCATTATTATGCGCACATCTTTTAGGCTTGTTTAATTTTTATCCAGTGTAGATTTTCTACATATTTCCCGAAACCCCCTAGTCATTTTTGAATGACGTCATGACTGCCCAACCCTTATTGAATTTATCAAACTTGAAAAAGTCTGAGGCCTGTTTGCCTTTGCTTTTTAGGGCATAAATTACTTGTAGCGGAGACAACATGCACAGTAGTTCAACTTCTGGGTCGAGGCTTTGCCTTAACTCTTTTAACTCTCTCCCATTTAAAGCGCTTGCACTTAGTACTATCTTAATTCCTTTTCACAGTATTAATGCCAGCAAAACAGCACATCAATATGATGCTGTCGTCAACAGTAATAAACTCACTGTTGTTGCAGTTGCCAATCCTGCCATTGTTTTTCAGGATGGTAAACATCGACATGGTTTTGGTTACGACCTTGCACGTAACTATGCAGAAAGTTTAAATGTCCAATTAGATTTTAAAACAGTGAATGACAATGCCACTGCTTTAAAAATGGTTGCCAAAGGTCAAGCCAATTTTGCTATGACCACTGCCGAAATGAGTACCATTGAAGCCAAGCATTTGACGTCATTTTCAGCCAGTTGTGGTGATACCGTTTCTTTGAAAAAGAATGGTTTAAACAGCAACTTAAACTGGGTATTTAAAAATGCAGATGATCCACTAAGCCAAACCGCGAGTGGTTTTATTTGCCGTGCCAAACAAAATGGCGCAATTGGGCAGTTGGCATCGTTTTACAACCGTAATGTGGTCAAACAAGATTCTTGGAATGTGATTCAACGTGATTTAAGTAAACGTATGCCGATCTATAAGGCAAGTTTTAAAAACACGGCCAAGCAATACGACTTAGACTGGCATTTATTGGCAGCGATTGGTTATCAAGAGTCTTACCTCAAACCTGACTCGGTATCCCCTACGGGTGTTCGTGGCATTATGATGCTGACCAACAGTACAGCAAAAGCCATGGGTGTGAGCAACCGTACAGATGCGACTCAAAGCATTCAAGGTGGTGCAAAGTACTATGACCAAATGCTAAACCGTTATAGTAACATTCCGTACCCTGATCGTAATTGGTATGCCTTAGTGGCTTATAACATGGGTCCTGGTGCTGTAAGTCAGATTCAAAAGCGCATCCAAGCTCAAGGTAAAAACCCGAATAAGTGGGTGAATTTATATGCTTATCTAGACCGTAACAAGGCCAGCAATGGTCGTTATCGTCAAGCTGTGCAATATGTCACGCGTATTCGTGCTTATTTGGAACATATTAAAACCACACCTCAACTGGTGAATATCTAATATGCGTCTACCTAACATTTACATGTGAGCGCACAAAAAAAAAGCTTACCTTCGGGTAAGCTTTTTTCGTTTTAGACTTAAGCAGTTTGCTCAAGTACTTTTTTGAATAAATCTTTTTGCTCAGTACTTGGTTTTGCTGTTTGCAATGCCATCAATTGTGACATATCACCTTGTACTTTTATTTTGCCCGTCATAAACGCTTGCATCGCTGCAGCCATATCAAATTCAAGGAATACTTTACGTAAAGTTTCAGCATCCATGTTCAAAGTTGTTTTCGCGTTTGAAGATAAACCTTTTTTAATTGCACCACCGTCTAATGACAATTCAGTATTGCCTGCAGCGTCAGCAACCACAAGGTTAATTGCAAGATTAGCCAATGCAGGTGGTAAGTTTAAATCACCAGCTTGAGCTGTCAGAGTTTCTACAGTTGAAAACCAATCATCAGTTAAAAAAGCAGGCATGATCTTTCCTCAATTTATTTTGTTCGTGTGTGTTGCCGTTCCGGACAACATCAGTGCAAGCATATTTTGCTTGAGGTTTGTTATAGCATGATCATTTGTGAAAAGGCTAAAGTTTTTTGTACGCACCGTTCAATATTTAACTGTTTAATAACAAAATGAGAAAAATCATAAGCATAAAAAAGGCATTCTGTAGAATGCCTTTTGCTTGATAAGGTTTTCGACTTAATCTGCCATAAACCCTAAGTTCACCATATTAATGCGTTTGCTTTCTGACTCACCTTCTTCAGTTGAACAACTTTCGCTATTTTTAAAGTCAAATTCGCGTTGTTCATCTAGGGCTTCAAAATCGAATAACTCACGGTCAGCCAGTTGTGAGGGCGAAACATTTTGCAACGCACCAAAAATACTGTGTAAACGTTTTGGAAATTCTTTATCCCACGTACGCAGCATGTCATTTAGCATCGCACGTTGTAAGTTTTCTTGAGAACCACACAAATTACATGGGATAATTGGGAACTTACGCATTTCTGCATATTTGATAATGTCTTTTTCTTCCACATAAGCCAGTGGACGAATCAAAATGTTCTTTTTGTCAGAAGACAATAATTTCGGTGGCATGGCTTTTAAGCTGCCGCCATGGAACAAGTTCAAAAAGAACGTCGCCAAAATATCATTACGGTGATGACCTAAAGCCACTTTCGTCGCCCCAATTTCTTGAGCAAAGCCGTATAACGAACCACGACGTAGACGCGAGCACACTGCGCAGTACGTTTTACCTTCTGGTGTTAAACGTTTGGTAATGCTGTAAGTATCTTTTTCTAAGATGTAATACGGAATTTTGTTTTCTTCTAAATAACGTGGCAATACGTCTTCAGGGAAACCCGGCTGTTTTTGGTCAAGGTTGACCGCAACCACATCAAAATTAATCGGCGCAATACGCTTAAACTGCAACAAAATGTCGAGCAGGGTATAACTGTCCTTACCGCCTGAAATACAGACCATCACTTTGTCACCCTCTTCGATCATTTTAAAATCACGAATAGCATGACCGACCTGACGGCGTAGCTTTTTCAATAAACGATAATACGCAGAGCTAGTTGGTAGTTCTGGTTTGAAATTAAATCCTTGTTCGGACTCAACTGGCGAGAACATAGACGAGTTAAACCTAAAAAAAAATACCGCGCAATTTTATCCGATTCGCAGACTTCTCGCATCAAAAGAATGTAATTTCCGAAAAAAGTAGAAATACTGTCATGATCACGTAATCTTCAGTGCAATATTCTATACGGTACAGTTCATTTTTTAGCCCAAATGCTTATCTTTTGGACTTTTCCACAGTTGTCCACAAAAGCTGTGGATAACTTTGTGGATTCTAAATGACTTGACAAGGTGAGCCGCCCTTATTTTAAGGCTTTTATTTAAATTGATCATTTTTTAATCAATTTAAATAAATTTAATTATCAATGACTTAAGTGTGTCAAGTTAAGATCAATAAAAAAAAATAAATATTTTTTTTGATTATTGAATCATCAAAATGACTTGATTTTTACAAAGTAAAGAAGAAATCAGTCTATGAAGCCTTTTCATCTAATTTTTTTTTGATAAACTCTCTTTAACTGTTTGGGGACAGAATTTTTCTTCACAATAAAATGAAAAACATTACTTGGACTTTGGGGCTGTTATTAGGTGGAAGTGTGGCTATCAGTTTAGCAGCACCAAACATTTTTGCCGGCCAAACGATTTATCAATTGC
Source organism: Acinetobacter sp. YH12045 (assembly GCF_013419925.1). NCBI lineage: Bacteria > Pseudomonadati > Pseudomonadota > Gammaproteobacteria > Moraxellales > Moraxellaceae > Acinetobacter > Acinetobacter sp. YH12045. Next base: position 271,043 of record NZ_VOZE01000002.1, read on the forward strand.
GTGAAAGTAATGGCACAACGTTACTGACCAATAAACAAGGCCGCTATAGCAATCTAAAAGTTGAGAAAAAAACCTACTATCCGGACAGTAATATCCATAGTTATAGTAACTGGGGCTCAAATGAAGCGTCTGTGTTACCCAGCTATAGTAGGAATAAAAATGCCTTTGACAATATTATTAAACAAGCAGCGGCCCAACATGGTGTTTCCGAAGGTCTAATCAAAGCGGTGATGCATACCGAATCAGGCTTTAACACTAATGCTCGTTCACCTGTTGGCGCCCAAGGTTTAATGCAGCTCATGCCTGCCACGGCACGTCGCTTCAATGTAACAAATGCTTATGATCCTCATCAGAACATTATGGCTGGTGCTCGATATTTATCTTGGCTACTGAAACGTTTTAATGGTAACACCTCACTTGCCTTAGCTGGTTATAACGCAGGTGAAGGCAATGTCGCAAAATATGGTGGTATCCCACCTTTTCGCGAAACACAAGATTATGTCCGCCGTGTCACTAGCCGCTACAACAACCTATATGCTGGTAGTTTAAGTGTATCAGGTTCGAGCAATTCCAATATCGCTTCAAATAGTGGTCGAATTATTGCCAGTTCGGATAATTATCATGCTGCTGCCCCTACGGTTGCTAAATCATCGGCACGTCAAATTATTCAAACAGACAATGGTAGTTTTACCGACGCACCTTCAGGTTCATTTGCCACAGCAAATGCGTCTGCTTCAGCGCGTATTTATTTCAATGAATAAATTCACTGATTTTGTAAAATTGCATCTGTTTTACTAATTTTTCCTTGAAATTTTAAGACTTTCACCTCATATTGAGTTTAATGATTTTTATTTGTAAATCAGATCATTTTTCTATAATAAGAGGATTTACCCAATGATGCGGATTGGTTTGTTCTTGCTGACCAACCTCGCGGTACTGGTTGTAGCTGGCATAATCTTGTCACTCTTCGGTGTCGGTAGTTACCACGGTGCAGGCGGCTTAAACTTAGGCAACTTGCTCGTAATCTGTTTTGTGTTCGGTATGGTGGGTTCAATGATCTCACTATTCATGTCAAAATGGATGGCGAAGAAAACCACGGGTACAGAGCTGATTGACCCTAATGCACCACGTAACCAAGCTGAAGCATGGTTACTTAACGAAGTTGCGCAACTGGCACAACGTTCTGGTATCAAAATGCCAGAAGTGGGTATTTTCCCATCGTACCAGTCAAATGCCTTTGCAACAGGCTGGAATAAAAATGATGCTTTAGTAGCAGTTTCTACCGGTCTACTTGAGCGTATGAACAAAGACGAGCTCCGTGCCGTACTCGCTCACGAAATTGGTCACGTAGCCAATGGTGATATGGTAACCCTTGCATTGGTGCAAGGTGTAGTCAACGCCTTTGTGATGTTCTTTGCGCGTGTAGCAGGTGACTTCATTGACCGTAATGTTTTTGGTCGTGAAGATGGTGAAGCACCGGGTATCGCATATTTTGTCATTACGATTGTATTAGATATTGTTTTTGGTATCGCAGCGTCTGCCATTGTGATGTGGTTCTCTCGCTACCGTGAATACCGTGCCGATGAAGCTGGTGCGCGTTTAGCAGGTAAACAAGCGATGATTTCTGCCCTGTTACGTTTACAAGCAGAATCTGAAATGCCAGATCAAATGCCAAAAGAAATGAAAGCCTTTGCAATTTCCGCGGGTCAAGAACAAGGGTTCAGCTTAGCTGCATTGTTCCAAACACACCCAACGATTGAACAACGTGTTGCGGCTTTACAACAATTAGATTGCCCATAATTCAGCATCTGATGTAAGTCGTAAAAAAGCCTCCCTATGGAGGCTTTTTTATTGGGTCTAATTTTTCTCAGAGCGTTTACCGTTTTATCAATCACTTTTCAGTTGAATAGCCTTTCATTGCTAGCACTCAAGCCACAAATCGGTCCTATCTACAATACCCCATTGGCCTTTAACCATTGCCAAAGCAATGAACCGCCCATGTAAATTGCAAAGATAAACACCAATAAGAAAATCATCCCGAGTATATCTGGGATATGGATCCATAACCATGCAATCACAGGGTTGCGCCAAAAAGCCGATTGCTGTTGTTTCTGTTCTAATTTTTCATGTAAAAACGGATGTACCACATGTTGATCTGTACTGATTTGATATTCTTCACGAATATGCGTGTGTACGACATCTAAAGCTTTACGGCTTGGTCGAATGAACACATCGAAGATCGTCCCTGCAACAGGAATAAACCCCACGACAGCATCCATAACCGCGAGTTTCATCACACCATTTAATTTGGCTTGTGGTACGCCAATCTGTTTGGCTTTATAGACGGCATAGCAGGTCAAGACGAATCCTGCGATATCACCAGCTACGGGAATGGTACTCAACGCTGCATCTGCACCTACCCCTTGTCGGGTAAATGGAATTCGAACCACCGAGTCCATCATATTGGCAAACTTTGCGAGATCACGTTCAAGACGAATGACTTCTTGCTTTGACATTTTTTGTTTTAATGGTTCAGTCATGTTTTATCCAATAAAAACCGTGTAAATCACTGAGATTAAAACATATTAGAAGTCTTCAATCTGTAGCAAAATGCTAATCTCTATAAATTGAGCAATTGCGATGCAATCATCAAATACACCACCACGCCGGTCGCATCACAAATCGAGGTTACCAATGGTGCAGATGCACTTGCAGGATCGAGCTTTAACTTGTTGAGTATAAAGGGCAAACTCATCCCAATTAAACAACCGAGCAATACGATGCCCATCATACTTAAAGCCAAGACTAAAGCGACGGTTGCATCACCACGGTAGTAGCCTAAAATCGATACGGCAATGGCCATGGTTCCGCCGAGGCAAAGAGCGACAAGCGTCTCCCGCCCCAACAAATAAAACCAATCTCGAATTTTTACATCCCCAGTGGCAAGCGCTCGCACCATTAAGGTCGCAGACTGTGAACCCGCATTGCCTCCACTTCCGACCAGTAAGGGTAAGAAAAAAACCAAGACGATATGTGCTGCAATGATGTCTTCATAATAGGAAATACCTAAACCGGACAATAAACTGCCAAAGACCAATATCACCAACCAAAACACCCGCTTTTGGTACAATTTTAAAATCGGTGCTTTCTTAATGCTCATACCAGGTTCAGTACTCACCGCACTGGCTTTTAAAAAGTCTTCAGTGGTTTCAGCCTGTACCACATCCATCGCATCATCATAGGTGACAATCCCCATCAAACGCTGAGCATGATCCACAATCGGCAAGGCCATAAAATCATATTCAGCCAATTTTCGAGCAATACTTTCTTGGTCTTCATCTATCCAGCCGGTCACCACATCTTTGGTCATCACCTGTTGAATTCGTGCATCACGGTCAGCCTGCAAAATTTGCCGCAGTGAAATCACCCCTTCTAATTGAGACTGATCATTGGTGACATAAATTAAATATAGGGTTTCACGGTCATGCGGTTCATGGCGCAAGGCCTCTATGGCTTGTTGCATGGTAAAGTCAGCAGGCATACTGACATAGTCTGAACTCATGATTGCACCTGCAGACTCTTCTGCATATGCAGATAATGCCTTTAGATGCTCTTGGGTATCTTGATCAAGTTGTTGGTAAATTCGATCTTGTTCTGCATCAGTTAAACTTTTATATAAATCCGTTGCATCATCAGAATGCATGTCATCAAATAATTCAATTTGTAGACGCAGTGGATAACGCGAAATCAGCTGTCGCTGTGACTCAAAAGGGAAAAACTCAAAAACCAAACCTTGATGCGCTAAACCTGAAAGCAACTCAATTTGATCTTCAATTGGAAATTGCTGAATTAAACGGGCCTGATCAGCATAGTTCAGAGGCTGTAAAACACCAACGGCCTCTGTATAATTTTGTTGTTGCAATAAAGCGGAAATATCACGCTGTCTTTGTATTAAATCCGCCATTCAACTCACTCAAATTTTAATCTTTATTTGTTAAACACATTTTGAAGGATAAAATGAAGGGTTTCAAATCTCTTCAATATATTCTCGGTGAATGTTGTTTGCGAAAATTCGCTGTGAACATTCCCTGCCGAAAGTTTGGCGACATAAAAAAGCCACCGCGATGTACTCAAGCTTTCACGGTGGCTTTTACTGGAGCTATACGCTGTGCGTGAATTATTTCTAAGTTTCAGACACTGGCTTGATTTTAAAAATTGAACGGACCATCACATACATAAACGGAATAAAAATCAGCACCAAGACCGTACCGAATATTACCCCACCGAGTACGCTCACCCCAATCTCTTGGCGACTGGCTGCACCTGCACCAAAAGCAAGAACTAAAGGAACCACTCCCGCACCAAAAGCCAAAGAGGTCATCAAAATAGGACGTAAACGAAGTGCTGCGCCTTCCATTGCAGCTTCGATTACATGTTTGCCTTTTTCTTGTGCCATCGCTGCAAACTCTACAATCAAGATCGCGTTTTTACAGGACAAACCAATTGTTGTCAGTAGAGCAATTTGGAAATAGATGTCATTTGGAAAACCGACCATGTAGCTAAACAAAATATTACCACCTATCCCAAGTGGAATCGCACTCATGACTGCAGTTGGAATACTCCAACTTTCATATAGGGCGGCAAGACAAAGGAAAATAAATCCTATCGAGACCAAATATAGCCAAATCGCTTGATGACTTGATTTTTGCTCTTCAAAGGATAACCCACTCCATGCAACGTCCACACCCGGCACTTGGTCAACTAAAGCTTTAACATCCTGCATGGCTTGTCCACTTGAGACATTTTTGGCTGTATCCGCTTCCATTTGTAATGCGGTATAGCCCATGAAACGATTAACAACTTCTGGACCACCACTCCAACCAATGGTTGAAAAATTACTAAATGGAATCATTTCATTTTGGTCATTACGTACATGCCAATAAGCTAAATCTTCTGGTTTAGAACGGAATTCGGCATCTGCCTGCATCATGACGCGTTTAATGCGCCCACGGTCGATAAAATCGTTGATATAGCTACCGCCCCATGCGCTACTCATGGTGCTATTAATCGCATTTTGAGTTAACCCCAAGGCCATTGCTTGTTTTTGATCAATATCCACTTTTAGTTCGGCTTTATCGGGGTTTGAGCGTTTGTCTAAATTTTCGAAACTGCTGAATTGTGAAGATTTTTCTTGCAAGCTTTTAAATTGCGCATCGAGATAAGCACGGCCTTCACCATTCATATCTCGCAGCCAAAATTCCAGACCATCGGTTTGCCCAAGGCCACTGACAGAGGACGGCATGCTGACATTGATTTGTGCATTGTTAAATTTTTTAAAATGTTTCATAGCACGTTCACGAATCGCTTGTGCTGAATTGTGTTGTCCTGAACGTTCATCCCAATGCTTCAGTGCAATAAAGCCTTGCCCTAAGTTTTGACCCGTACCAGAAAAATTTCGTCCATAACGAATCATCACCAAATCAACATTTTGCTTTTCTTCAGTTAAAAAGTACTGCCGAATTTGTTCACCGACCTCACGACTTTTCGACATCGGTGCACCTTCTTGTAATTTAAGTTGCACACTCAAAATACCTTGGTCTTCACTAGGAATAAAACTGGTCGGCAAAGCACGATAAAACAAAGCAAATACCGTAATGAGCCCCGCAAACAAAACCACCGTCCATAAGCGATAACGAACTGTGGCTTGTGCAAGTGTCAAATATTTGGTTTTTAAAATCTCTAATTTGGCGTTAAACCAAATCGCCCAGCGCTGTGGTTTCGGATTTGGTTTTAAAATTAAGGCACATAATGCAGGAGTTAAAATCAGCGCAACCATCAGTGACAAGCCCATGGCAGCCACAAGTGTGATGGAAAATTGTCTATAGATCACGCCCGTTGAGCCACCAAAGAACGCCATGGGAATAAATACAGCGGTTAATACCAAAGTAATCCCGATTAATGCCCCACTAATTTCATGCATCGACTCTATAGCCGCTTGTTTTGCTGTTAACTGTTGTTCATGCATTAAACGTTCGACATTTTCCACCACCACAATCGCATCATCGACCAACAGACCGATGGCCAATACCAATGCAAACAAGGTGAGCGTGTTAATGGTCATGCCCAAAGCATATAAAATCGCTAAAGTCCCTAGAATCACCACAGGCACGGTAATCGCAGGTATCAGCGTTGCTCGCCAATTTTGTAAGAAGATAAACATCACCAAAACCACCAATAAAACGGCTTCGAATAATGTTTTCACCACTTCTTTAATCGATTCTTGTACAAATGGCGTGTTATCCCGAGGATAAACAATTTTATAACCGGCAGGTAATTGCTTCGCTAATTGTTCAATTTCTTGCTTAATTAAGGCTGAGGTTTCAAGTGCATTCGCCCCAGATGCCAATGAGATCCCCATCCCTGAAGATGGATACCCATTAATGGTATTCACCCCTGAATAATTTTCCGCACCCAATTCAACACGTGCAACGTCTTTTAAATAGACAAAACTGCCGTCTCGTGCAGATTTGACAATTATATTTTCAAATTCTTCAACTGACTTTAAACGTGAACCTGACGTGACTTTTGCATTGAGATATTGATCCGATACACTCGGCAATTCACCTACGGCTCCGGCTGCAACCTGCGTATTTTGTGATTCAACAGCCGCACGGATATCACTGGGCATAAGGCTATATTGCTTTAACTTCAGTGGGTTGAGCCAAATGCGCATGGCAAATTGCGAACCAAAAACATCGACTTCACCGATACCCTCAATTCGAGCAATGTCCTGCTCTAGATGAGTCATCATATAGTCACCAAGTTCGATATTCGAACTCTTGCCAGTCTCATCATAGAGGCCGATAACCATATGGGTATCACCCAAAGATTTATAGACATTTACCCCTTGGCGCTGCACATCTTCAGGCAGCCGATTGATTACTCCATTTATGGCATTTTGTACTTGTACTTGAGCGGTATCTGGGTCAGTGCCATTTTCAAAACTGATGCTGATCCGGCTTCGACCTGAAGAGTCGCTGCTTGAACTAAAATATAAAAGATGATCAATTCCTTTAATTTGTTGCTCAAGAACTTGTGTGACACTTTCCTCGACTGTTTCTGCTGACGCACCGCTATAACTTGCACTGACCGTAATTCGTGGTGGTGCAATATCTGGATAGCGCTCTACCGGTAAATTGAGCACAGCAAATAGCCCGAGCGCCATGACGATGATCGCCAAGACACCTGCAAAAATCGGTCGATAAATAAAAAACTTAGACAGCATCAGTCCATGTCACTTTTCAATTAATGAAATAAAATATGTTGATTGATTTTTTCAAAAAATCTTATTGATAATCAATCACAATGTGCTTGATTACAAGCCTAGACTACATAAAAACCTTGCTTGAAGCGAAATATGTAGAAAATATGGAGAGCCTCCATTTCAGCTATTTTAGTAAATTTATGTGACAAAACCGCCTCTGTCATGAAGTCTTAGCCACTGCCCTGCAATGTATGCCTGCAACATCATTCATTTATATAAAAAGATGCAGAGGCAGCCATGCAAAAACAATTAACAAAGCAGTTGAATATAGCGATAACAAGTAAAGTGAAATCCTCATGGGGCGTGTCTTCACTGCTCCTTTTTAGCGTTTTCGGTTTATCTGCATGTAATTCGGATGACGATAAAACCCATGTCACCAAGCCCCCTGTTTTGCCTGATACTGGTTTTGTCATTGTTGGGCATCGCGGTGCCAGTGCTTTGCGACCCGAGCATACCCTTGCCGCATATCAAAAAGCGATTGATGATGGTGCGGATTTTATCGAACCCGATTTAGTGCCAACCAAGGATGGCTATCTGGTTGCGCGCCATGAAAGTGAAATTTCAGGGACAACCAATATTAGTACGCTGTCACAATTTGCGGATCGAAAAACCACCAAAAAAATCGATGGTATCGACTATACAGGATGGTTTACGGAAGACTTTAATTTGAATGAACTGACTCAAAATGTAAAAGCACGTGAGCGTATTGCTCAATATCGCCCTAATAACACTCAATATAATGATCAATACAGCATCCCAACGCTCGAACAAATCATTGAACTTACCGAAGCTCATTATAAAAAAACCGGGAAAATTGTTGGTTTATATATTGAAACCAAGCATCCAACATTTTTCCAACAGCAAAATCTAGCCATGGAAGATCGTTTACTCACCACGCTTGCCAAATACAGTTATACACGTGATATCGCGCCTGTATATTTACAGTCTTTTGAAACCACCAATCTTAAATACTTACGCGATCAACTCACGCAAAAGAAAACCCTCAAACATGGCAAAATTATTCAATTATTAGATAGCCCAACTGCCATACCGGGTGACTTACAGCAACAAAGCTCACCTCAAAATTATGCAAGTTTAGCCACTGCAGAAGGCCTAAAATCAGTGGCAAAATATGCAGATGGTGTAGGTCTAAGTAAAACCTATATTTTTTCAAACACTGAATTTAAACAAACTACTTTTGTCAAAGATGCCCATGCTGCTGGTTTGAAAGTCCATCCTTATACGCTCAGACCTGAAAATGGTTTTTTACCTGACTATTTAAAATGTAGCTCTGTGGCGACAGAACGCTGTGATACGGGGGCGGCCAAAGAATTTGAAAACTTCTATAAAGCTGGTGTAGATGGTGTATTTGCAGATGATCCGGGACTGGCGCGTAAAACCTTAACACAACTGCAAAAGCCCTAATTTTCCTAAAATGAAAAAAGACGCCAAGGCGTCTTTTTTATTGTTAAACGGAAATCTTAAAGTGGGTTTGCCAAATATTCTGCGGCTGACTGCGTTGCCACTGGCTGAGGTACTGGAGCTGTCGGAACT
>NZ_VOZE01000031.1:0-4181 GCF_013419925.1 Acinetobacter sp. YH12045
TAAAAACGGCAGTACCTACCGAGAGTATGAAATAGCTTTGCCTAGAGAGATGAATGCCGAGCAACGCTTAGAACTGGTTGAGGAATTCATTCAGTCTGAAATTGGCTCAAAATATCCGTATCAGTTTGCGATTCATAACCCTAAAGCAATGGACGGCAATGATCAGCCTCATGTTCACCTCATGTTTAATGAACGTCTGCAAGATGGAATCGAGCGAGATCCAGAGCAATATTTCAAACGCTACAACAGCAAAAATCCTGAACGTGGCGGAGCTAAAAAAGACAATACAGGCAAGAGTTACCAGGAACGAAAAACTGATATTAAAGACCTACGCCAAAGATGGGCAGATTTATGCAACAGCCATTTAGAAAAACACCAAATTGATAGCCGTATTGATATGCGAAGCTACAAAGAGCAAGGCATAGAGAAAGAACCCGAAAAGAAACTATTACCAAGCCAAGCTAAAGACCCTGAAATCAGGGAAGCCTTGCAACAGTCACGTACAGCCTATAAAGAGCTTGAGCGACTAGACTTAGGCGACCCTAAAAACGACCTGAAAGACCTCAAAAACAGCCCTATCTCAGACAAAGAAATTAAACAGGGCATTGAGAGCTTTAAGGCTGATTTTGATAGCTTTAAACAGCTTGCCCTACAGCAGTACAAAGAACAGCAGAAATTAGAACGAGAGCAACAGAAAACAATGAAGTTTAGAGGGATGAGCCGATGACACCTGATGAAAAAAAGTTATATGCACTGATGGCAGTTGCAGAACAACAGCAGAACCTAGTCAATCAGGCTGTTAAAGAGCTTCAAATCACGGAAGAACGCATTCAAAAGGTCATAGCAGGGCAAACCCATAGTACCGTATCAAAATCGCTAAATACGGGCTTACAGGAGGGTACAGCAGAGCTTATCAAGACCGCCAAAGCACTTGGACATTTAAAAAACTCGATTGAATCAACCAGTGATCAATTTTCATGGAAAATCATCACCATCATTTTAGGCATTTTCGCCATTCTGATGCTTGGCATCATTTGGTTATTCAGTGTTTATATCAAACCTTTAGAAAATATCCCTCAGATCGAGAGCTTAAGACAGCAAGGTATCCAGTTTGATATTGGAAGCTGTACTGTTGGAGAGGAATCTAAACCGTGTGTTCGTGTGATGAAAAAGCAGTGCGGATATGGAAAAAATGGCGATTTTTGTGTGATAGATCCAAAATAACTAAAAATTAATTATTAAACATGTATTTAGTACATTCATTTTGGTTGGAATTTAGGGTGTTTAGCTCATTAGCTAAAGACCAGTCTATTTGTTTTGCATGTTTAAAAGCATCTTTTGCTGCTGGTAAATGCGGATATTTATTTGCATTAAACATCACGTCATAAATAGCTTCTTTAGATCGGCAAAGTTTTTCTATGAGAATTTCTCTATTTTCATTCTTATTAGAAGCTTCTATGTATTGATTCCAATAAAGTGTGGAAGTATCAATATACTTAATCATCTGCTTTGCAAATTGATCATTATTGAGAGGTTGAGCATTAGCAAGGGATGATCCAAGAACTAAAAGAGTAGGAAAAATTGATTTATAAATATTCATAGTTGGAATAGGTAAAAGGATGACTACAAGATTGAGTTTATAGAGGAAACGATGAAAATATAAATAATTAAATCCTTAAGGTAAAGAAAAAGCCCATTGAGTATTGAAACTCAATGGGCTTTCGCTTTATATTCAGCGGTACGCAGTTATTTGATGCTCGAACATCGAATAACGAAGATCATAAGGTTTGGCGACCGTTATGATTTCACACTAAGGCTTGTACCTGAACTCTATTTTCACAATAAACAGTGTTTAGATCAAGACTCAAAATGATAAGTCTTCGTTAATCCGTGTTTAAAATCGTCAAATAAGCATCATAGATCGAGCTTTGCCTGCTTCTGCGTGTCCGTTTTACGGATTGGCATGCGTTGCATGTGGAGGGAATAAGTGTCACTGGTGCAACGTAGCGATAGTCGAAAGGCTAAACCGCTTACAGGGGATTCTCACAAAGGCGGAGCGTTGGAAGTAGTTGTATAGGTTGGTTAAGTTGCATGTTGGGGAAACCCTCGCAGAGATATCGCCATACTTCGACAGGGAGCGTGTGGGAGAAGGTGCAAAACCTTTAGTCCTTGTCTGCATAGTCTGCAAAACTATGTGCGGATACGACCGATATACGTGGCTCCGAAGCCAAAAGAATATGCGGTAAATCGGCAATACTTAAAGGATGTGTCATTTTTTTTAATGGCCGCCTTTAGGGAAAGTATTGCCGAAACTCTCTCAACCGTTTCCAAAGCCAAAGCACGAAGTGCGACGCTTTGGGGGCGTGTTGAGAAGTTGAGAGCATTTATTCATTTTGTATAGGTGAGGGGATCAGGTATTCTTTTAGATATTAAACATCTTTTCTGCTTAGGCTATTTAGAACATTTTTAGGGGTAATTGTGGAAACTTTTTTAATAGTAGCGGTAGTAGCTATAGTTTTATTTTTCTTTATGAAAGGACTTTTTTCTTTTAAAAATGGGGTTCAGTTAAGTATTAGACCTTTCCATGAATGGATGATTCTAGCAAAGAGTGCCAGTAAGAAAGAATTAGAAGTAATGTGTCATTCTGTATTGCTTGAAACAGGAAGTATGTTAGAAAAAGCTAATGTCATCTCACAGAAAGAATTTAGAGATTTATTTACGAACTCTAGAGTTTATGCTTCTGATTTTATAATGTTAACTCTTATAACTGTTGATATTCAGGAACAATTTTCTAAGTCTACTAGTTTTCCTTTGAATGAATCTGAACAGGCTAGAGTTTATTTATATAAATGTTTTTGTAGATTAAATTTTGAAGGTTTTTCTTTTGAAAATAACTTTTATCAAGGTAAAAATGCCTTAATCGCTATAGCTCAATATTCAGCTGATAAACGACAAGAATCATGGAATTAATTTAATGAGTAAGTTTAAAAGCTTACTCATATTATTTACTTTTTAGACCGTTGATTAAGCTCTTGTTGTCCTAATTCCTTCCAAATCTGCCATTTCATATCATTTGGGTCGATTTCAGCAGTTTTAAGCAGAACTCCAAGTAATTCGGCTGGGTCACGCTGATCTAGGTTAGCAATCTCAAAAAGTGCGCCTAATTGAATAAGGTGACGTGTACGAGCTTTGCGTTCAGCTTCCTTTTCTGCATTCAATAATTTTCTGACTGCTACTTTCTGCTTATTGGCTCTATCTATGGCTTTTTCAGCTTTGATCAAAGCATTCAGTTTTTTCTCTTGGTCGGGTGTTCTGTATTGGATTTTGGCTAATTCAAGTAAAAGTTTTTGAGCATCACTAGGATTCTTTAAAGCAGAAATGTAGGTAATTTTTTCAGATAGCCATTCATTATTCATATTCAATTCCTTAATTCAGATACCGCAAAAGCACAGGCTCAATTCTCAAAGAACGATAACAAAATAATTACGTCCAATGTCCGCAATTTTGTTAAAGTTCGTTCTAGAGAAGTTCGCCTGTACTTCCATCAAAATTTTGATGGCGCGCTTAGACGTTTCTCAATTTCATTGAGAAACCTAAGCACGTTAGGGACTTCATCCCTAAAACCCTGAAACTTCTTTTTTTCGTTCAATTGAAAATTGAATGAAAAAAAGAAGTACCAAAGCTAGGAGCAATAGCATGCAACTAAAACAGGTATTGGGAAAAATCAAAGATATTACTTTTGGCGTGATCGCAGCACCGCTAATTATCATCATTATGATGTGGGCTTCGATACTTGATCAAAGAGCATTTAAGAAAGAACGTAACCGAAAAAAGGAACAGGATAAGACCTAATGGCAATTGCTCGATTGAGTGTCAAAGTTGGTAAAGCAGGAAAAGCAGCACCGCATGCCGAATATATTGATCGGGATGAAGAAAAGAAGCTGAAACAGGAGCAGGCAGAAACCGACCTTGAACATAGTGCCTATGGAAATATGCCGAAATGGGCTGAACATAATCCGATTACCTTTTGGCAGGCAGCCGACCTTTACGAGCGTAAAAACGGCAGTACCTACCGAGAGTATGAAATAGCTTTGCCTAGAGAGATGAATGCCGAGCAACGCTTAGAACTGGTTGAGGAATTCATTCAGTCTGAAATTGGCTCAAAATATCCGTATCAGTTT
>NZ_VOZE01000032.1:0-3417 GCF_013419925.1 Acinetobacter sp. YH12045
GGCCAGGCCTCAGCATTTTATTATGGTGATCCCCTGGGCGAAATGCGCCTGGTAAGCAGAGTTTTTGAAATGTAAGGCCTTTGAATAAGACAAAAGGCTGCCTCATCGCTAACTTTGCAACAGTGCCAGTTTTATTACGAACGTGTTTTGGGTGGACAACGGAAAACATATTTCATCGAAAGACCAAAAAAAGAAAAAACACTTCCTGTTGTGATGAGTGAAGAAGAAACCATTCGGGTACTACGCGCTATTGAAAACGTGAAACACAAGGCTATTCTGATGACTATTTATTCGGCAGGTTTGCGCATTTCTGAATGTATAAACCTGAAAATAAAAGACATTGACTCCAAGCGCATGCAAATTCGTATAGAACAGTCAAAAGGAAAAAGAGATCGTTATACCATTTTATCTGAGAAAACATTAATTATTTTAAGAACATACTTTATGGAATATAAACCAAAAGATTATTTATTTGAAGGTCAAAAAGGTGGCGCATACTCAAGCCGAAGTATTCAAAACATTTTTAAAGCAGCTGTTTTAAAAGCAAAGATTCAAAAGGAAGTTACTGTACATACCTTACGACATAGCTTTGCAACGCATTTGCTTGAGAATGGTACGAGTTTACGTTATATTCAATCGTTGTTAGGTCATTCAAGCAGTAAAACAACTGAGGTTTATACACATATTACCACCAAGGGAATGGAACAATTAAAAAGTCCGATGGATTTGTTAGATATATAGAAAGGATTTGTATATTTGAGCAAAACTTAACAAAAAGCACTATGAATATAAATCCTTTTGAGAGAGTAGAAACGAACGGTAAACGGTTGAAAACGGATTTGTCACTGATAATGAAAGGTTTAGCAAAATAAGATATAGTGGATATATACGCCATTTGGCGTATAGCCACTTGTTATGTGCCATTTTTGAATGACAATGCGAATAGATACAGACAAACAAATGAATTTACTTAGTGATAAGAACGTTGCAATAATTGGTGGTGGACCCGTTGGACTGACTATGGCAAAATTATTACAGCAAAACGGCATAGACGTTTCAGTTTACGAAAGAGACAACGACCGAGAGGCAAGAATTTTTGGTGGAACCCTTGACCTACACAAAGGTTCAGGTCAGGAAGCAATGAAAAAAGCGGGATTGTTACAAACTTATTATGACTTAGCCTTACCAATGGGTGTAAATATTGCTGATGAAAAAGGCAATATTTTATCCACAAAAAATGTAAAGCCCGAAAATCGATTTGACAATCCTGAAATAAACAGAAATGACTTAAGGGCTATCTTGTTGAATAGTTTAGAAAACGACACGGTTATTTGGGATAGAAAACTTGTTATGCTTGAACCTGGTAAGAAGAAGTGGACACTAACTTTTGAGAATAAACCGAGTGAAACAGCAGATTTGGTTATTCTTGCCAATGGTGGAATGTCGAAAATAAGGAGCTTTGTTACCGACACGCAAGTTGAAGAAACCGGTACTTTCAACATCCAAGCTGATATTCTTCAACCGGAAATAAACTGTCCCGGATTTTTTCAGCTATGCAACGGCAACCGATTAATGGCGGGACATCAGGGCATTTTATTGTTTGCCAATCCCAATAATAATGGTGCATTGTATTTAGGAATTAGTTTTAAAACGCCCGATGAATGGAAAAATAAAATTCCCTTAGATTTTCAGGACAGAAACAGCGTTGCCGATTTTTTATTGAAAAGATTTTCCAAATGGAGTGAAGTTTACAAACAATTAATACGTTCGGTATCAACATTTCAATGCTTGCCCACAAGGAAATTTCCTTTGAACAATGATTGGAAAAGTAACCGTCCATTACCCATAACAATGATTGGCGATGCTGCTCATTTGATGTCGCCTTTTGCAGGACAGGGTGTAAATACGGGATTATTGGATGCTTTGATATTGTCTGAAAACCTTACAAACGGAGAATTTACAAGTATTGAAAATGCCATCGAAAACTACGAACAACAAATGTTTGTTTATGCAAAAGATACGCAGGACGAATCGACAGAAAACGAAACCGAAATGTTTAGTCCCAATTTTTCGTTTCAAAAATTATTGAATCTATAAACAGTAAGAAAAAACGGCTACTAACAAGCAGTTTTGCAATAGTGGGCAGAAGTGCAAAATTGAACTTGTGTGCTTCTATCAACTTTTGTACATTAGCTGCCAGTTTAAGATGGGTGCATTTGAGTATGCCCAAAGGAGCCCGCAAGTATGCGCAGGACGAAGCCAGTAGCCGCGCCGATGGTGGCGCGGGTCTATCTGCGCGTCAGCACCGACGCGCAGGACTTGGAACGCCAAGAGGCGATCACTACGGCCGCGAAGGCCGCCGGCTACTACGTCGCCGGCATCTACCGTGAGAAGGCATCCGGCGCACGCGCCGACCGGCCTGAGCTGCTGCGCATGATCGGCGACCTACAGCCCGGCGAGGTGGTCATTGCCGAGAAGATCGACCGCATCAGCCGCCTACCTTTGCCCGAGGCCGAGCGCCTGGTGGCCTCGATACAGGCCAAAGGCGCACGCCTGGCCGTCCCTGGCGTGGTCGATCTATCCGACCTGGCGGCCGAGGCCCAGGGCGTCGCCAAGATCGTGCTGGAAGCCGTGCAGATCATGCTTTTTCGCCTGGCCTTGCAGATGGCCCGCGACGACTACGAGGACAGGCGCGAACGCCAGCGCCAAGGCATTGAGTTGGCCCGCCAGGCCGGGCGGTACAAGGGCCGCCGTGCTGATCCGAAGCGCCGCGCCCAAGTTGTCGCGCTGCGCAAGTCCGGCTACAGCATCAACAAGACCGCCGAGCTGGCCGGGTACAGTGCGGCCCAGGTGAAACGGATATGGGCCGAGGTCAGCCAGGCCGAAGCGAAGCAGCACGGCGCGTTCGTGGAGGACGCATTGACGGAAGCCGATGCCCTGGCCGCTGTCGGCCAGGATGAGCGCCAGGAGGAAAGGGCATGAAGAAGCCGAACCAAGACGACGAGCCGTTTTTCATCACCGAGGAGATTGCGGCCGAAATGATCGCCGGCGGCTATGAGTTCGAGCTGCCGCCCATTCCTTGCACCATCCGCCTACGCGACGTGCTGGAGCGCATGACCGATGCTGAGCTAGCATTGCAGCCGGGCGAGATCGCCGACCAGGAGCGTGAACGCTGCCGGCGCAAGCCGTGTTCAACCTCATGATCTGGTCATGGTATTTTTCATGGCACTGAGCCTGATAGTTCTTGCAAATTGTTGTCACTAAAGGGTTTTGTGTGCTTGTTTACAATCGAGTGGGAGTGACGGGCACTGGCTGGCAATGTCTAGCAACGGCAGGCATTTCGGCTGAGGGTAAAAGAACTTTCCGCTAAGCGATAGACTGTATGTAAACACAGTATTGCAAGGACGCGGAACATGC
>NZ_VOZE01000033.1:0-2039 GCF_013419925.1 Acinetobacter sp. YH12045
AAAGATCAAACGACTGTTTGGGGTTGTATAGTCAAGTAATTAAGTGCATGTGGTGGATGCCTTGGCAGTCAGAGGCGATGAAAGACGTAATAGCCTGCGATAAGCTCCGGGGAGGCGGCAAATATCCTGTGATCCGGAGATTTCTGAATGGGGAAACCCACCCGCTATAAGGCGGGTATCATAAACTGAATACATAGGTTTATGAGGCGAACGAGGGGAAGTGAAACATCTCAGTACCCTTAGGAAAAGAAATCAATTGAGATTCCCTCAGTAGCGGCGAGCGAACGGGGAAAAGCCCATTAAGTTATCTAAGCTTTAGTGGAACGCTCTGGGAAGTGCGACCATAGTAGGTGATAGTCCTGTACACGAAAGGGCTTAGATAATGATGTCGAGTAGGGCGAGGCACGTGAAACCTTGTCTGAATATGGGGGGACCATCCTCCAAGGCTAAATACTCCTGACTGACCGATAGTGAACCAGTACCGTGAGGGAAAGGCGAAAAGAACCCCTGTGAGGGGAGTGAAATAGATCCTGAAACCGCATGCATACAAGCAGTGGGAGCCAACTTGTTTGGTGACTGCGTACCTTTTGTATAATGGGTCAGCGACTTACATTCAGTAGCAAGGTTAACCGATTAGGGGAGCCGTAGAGAAATCGAGTCTTAATAGGGCGTTTAGTTGCTGGGTGTAGACCCGAAACCGGGTGATCTATCCATGAGCAGGTTGAAGGTTGGGTAACACTAACTGGAGGACCGAACCCACTGTCGTTGAAAAGCCAGGGGATGACTTGTGGATAGGGGTGAAAGGCTAATCAAACTCGGTGATAGCTGGTTCTCCCCGAAAGCTATTTAGGTAGCGCCTCGGACGAATACCATTGGGGGTAGAGCACTGTTTCGGCTAGGGGGTCATCCCGACTTACCAAACCGATGCAAACTCCGAATACCAATGAGTACTATCCGGGAGACAGACTGCGGGTGCTAACGTCCGTAGTCAAGAGGAAAACAATCCAGACCGCCAGCTAAGGCCCCAAAATTATAGTTAAGTGGGAAACGATGTGGGAAGGCATAGACAGCTAGGAGGTTGGCTTAGAAGCAGCCACCCTTTAAAGAAAGCGTAATAGCTCACTAGTCGAGTCGGCCTGCGCGGAAGATGTAACGGGGCTAAAACTATATGCCGAAGCTGCGGATTTACACATTAGTGTAAGTGGTAGGGGAGCGTTCTGTAAGCCGATGAAGGTGGATTGAGAAGTCTGCTGGAGGTATCAGAAGTGCGAATGCTGACGTGAGTAACGACAAAACGGGTGAAAAACCCGTTCGCTGAAAGACCAAGGGTTCCAGTCCAACGTTAATCGGGGCTGGGTGAGTCGACCCCTAAGGCGAGGCCGAGAGGCGTAGTCGATGGGAAATTGGTTAATATTCCAATACTTCAGTGTAATGCGATGAGAGGACGGAGAAGGTTAAGTCAGCCTGGCGTTGGTTGTCCAGGTGAAAGGAAGTAGGCATGTATCTTAGGCAAATCCGGGGTACTCTATGCTGAGATCTGACAGCAAGCTGTACTTGTACAGTGAAGTGGCTGATACCATACTTCCAGGAAAAGTCTCTAAGCTTCAGTTACACTGGAATCGTACCCGAAACCGACACAGGTGGTCAGGTCGAGTAGACCAAAGCGCTTGAGAGAACTCTGCTGAAGGAACTAGGCAAAATGGTACCGTAACTTCGGGAGAAGGTACGCTGCTTTTGGTGATGGAACTTGCTTCCTGAGCTGAGAGCAGCCACAGAAACCAGGCCCCTGCAACTGTTTATTAAAAACATAGCACTCTGCAAACACGAAAGTGGACGTATAGGGTGTGATGCCTGCCCGGTGCTGGAAGGTTAATTGATGGGGTTAGCGTAAGCGAAGCTCTTGATCGAAGCCCCAGTAAACGGCGGCCGTAACTATAACGGTCCTAAGGTAGCGAAATTCCTTGTCGGGTAAGTTCCGACCTGCACGAATGGCATAATGATGGGGGCGCTGTCTCCAGCAGAGGCTCAGTGAAATCGAA
>NZ_VOZE01000034.1:0-2690 GCF_013419925.1 Acinetobacter sp. YH12045
TAAATTTTCAGCGTTGCTGGCTCCCCGTCAGCCGGATTGGGTTGCATCGCAGGGGTGTCGAAAGAGTCAACTGCGGTCCAAAGCTGTTGGACTTGGGTGAAAAGGGCGTTTATTCTTCCTATACGTGCCGCGTTCCAGGCGGCGACTATGAGGGCTATGTCGATGCCCATGTGCGCCGGCTGGAGGCGCTACGCCGGGCCGGTATCGTCGAGCGGATCGACGCCGACCAATGGCGCATCCCCGATGATCTGGTCAGCCGTGCCGCCGCCCATGACGCCGGCCGAGACAGTCAGGCCAGCGTTCGCGTCCTTTCCCCGGTCGATCTGAACAAACAGATCGGATCGGACGGCGCGACCTGGCTGGACCGGCGGCTGATCCACGGCGAGACGGCCGACCTTGCGCCAACCGGCTTCGGGCAACAAGTCCGCGAAGCCATGGACCAGCGCCGCGAGCACCATATCGAACAGGGCGACGCCACCCGCAGCCGGGACAGCCGCGTCTTCTACCGGCGCAACCTTCTCGCCATCCTGCGGGAGCGCGAGGTAGCCGGCGTCGGATCGGATATGGCTTTGAGTAAGGGCCTGCCGTTCCGCGCCGCCACGGACGGCGAGAGCGTCAGCGGCAAGTTTACCGGAACCGTGCATCTATCGAGCGGCAAGTTCGCCGTGGTCGAGAAATCCCATGAGTTCACCCTTGTCCCGTGGCGGCCGATCATCGACCGCCAACTCGGCCGCGAGGTTATGGGCATCGTGCAGGGCGGGTCGGTGTCGTGGCAGTTAGGGCGGCAGAGGGGGCTGGAACGCTGAGTGCGCCCATGCCGCATTGCGAAGCAAAAGATAATCGGATAAAATGTAGCAATTCATATTCGTAAGCGTGGAGTAATCAGATGGGAAATTCCAAGTCAGCAGACAAGTAAGCCGCAACAACCAGTATTGTTGTTGCGGCGCTCTGTAAGGCTAGTCTCATCTGATTGCTGACGAGCAGACGTCGCCCGGTATTCCTTAATCGAGGGTTGATTCGTCATGACCACCACACGCCCCGCGTGGGCCTATACGCTGCCGGCAGCACTGCTGCTGATGGCTCCTTTCGACATCCTCGCTTCACTGGCGATGGATATTTATCTCCCTGTCGTTCCAGCGATGCCCGGCATCCTGAACACGACGCCCGCTATGATCCAACTCACGTTGAGCCTCTATATGGTGATGCTCGGCGTGGGCCAGGTGATTTTTGGTCCGCTCTCAGACAGAATCGGGCGACGGCCAATTCTACTTGCGGGCGCAACGGCTTTCGTCATTGCGTCTCTGGGAGCAGCTTGGTCTTCAACTGCACCGGCCTTTGTCGCTTTCCGTCTACTTCAAGCAGTGGGCGCGTCGGCCATGCTGGTGGCGACGTTCGCGACGGTTCGCGACGTTTATGCCAACCGTCCTGAGGGTGTCGTCATCTACGGCCTTTTCAGTTCGATGCTGGCGTTCGTGCCTGCGCTCGGCCCTATCGCCGGAGTATTGATCGGCGAGTTCTTGGGATGGCAGGCGATATTCATTACTTTGGCTATACTGGCGATGCTCGCACTCCTAAATGCGGGTTTCAGGTGGCACGAAACCCGCCCTCTGGATCAAGTCAAGACGCGCCGATCTGTCTTGCCGATCTTCGCGAGTCCGGCTTTTTGGGTTTACACTGTCGGCTTTAGCGCCGGTATGGGCACCTACTTCGTCTTCTTCTCGACGGCTCCCCGTGTGCTCATAGGCCAAGCGGAATATTCCGAGATCGGATTCAGCTTTGCCTTCGCCACTGTCGCGCTTGTAATGATCGTGACAACCCGTTTCGCGAAGTCCTTTGTCGCCAGATGGGGCATCGCAGGATGCGTGGCGCGTGGGATGGCGTTGCTTGTTTGCGGAGCGGTCCTGTTGGGGATCGGCGAACTTTACGGCTCGCCGTCATTCCTCACCTTCATCCTACCGATGTGGGTTGTCGCGGTCGGTATTGTCTTCACGGTGTCCGTTACCGCGAACGGCGCTTTGGCAGAGTTCGACGACATCGCGGGATCAGCGGTCGCGTTCTACTTCTGCGTTCAAAGCCTGATAGTCAGCATTGTCGGGACATTGGCGGTGGCACTTTTAAACGGTGACACAGCGTGGCCCGTGATCTGTTACGCCACGGCGATGGCGGTACTGGTTTCGTTGGGGCTGGTGCTCCTTCGGCTCCGTGGGGCTGCCACCGAGAAGTCGCCAGTCGTCTAACCGACGACTGGTAGCAGGCCCGCTCCGATGCGGCGCACTAACCATCGAAACCTCGTGAATGTCGGTATCCTGTCTGGCAGGATACCGCTCATTTCCCTTGTTCAGTTCATCGCCGTCGCCGAGCATCTGAATTTTCGGCATGCGGCCAAGGCACTTGGTATCAGCCAGTCGAGCGTCAGCGCGCGTGTGAAAGCGCTGGAGGATAACCTTGGTGTCCTGCTATTTGAGCGCCATGCGCGGGGCGTTCGGCTAACAGACGCAGGCAGGCACTTCATGGAGCGTGTCACGGCGGGTGTCGATCAACTCGATCACGCAGTGAAGACCGCGGAGTGACGGGCACTGGCTGGCAATGTCTAGCAACGGCAGGCATTTCGGCTGAGGGTAAAAGAACTTTCCGCTAAGCGATAGACTGTATGTAAACACAGTATTGCAAGGACGCGGAACATGCCTCAT
>NZ_VOZE01000035.1:0-2249 GCF_013419925.1 Acinetobacter sp. YH12045
TTCAGAAAGCTTCTTTGAATCGATATATTTCATCCGCAGATTATGCATGAATATTTAAAATTCTTCGGTACAAATAATCAGCAAGAGACTGTTCGTTTTTTGATTTATGAAAGAGGCTTAATATCAAAACTAAAAAAAATAATCAAATTCCAATTATATTCAAGAAAAAATATCTGAATTTTTTATAAAACAAACCAAACAAAAATTCTATTTATATAGAGTGGCTTTGTTACGCAAAAAATCTAATCCTCTCCATCAAAAAATATCAAAACTAATTAATATATTTTCCAATTAATTTATTTAAATCTTTAGACTCACTAAACAAATAGCACTGGTAAAATAAATCATTCCCTTTTTTTGGTAAAACATCATTTTTTAAAAATATTTCATTTTCATGATAACTCTTTACACGTTCATAAACATAATTATCTATTAGCTGAATTTCCTCAAATTCCAATCTTTCATTTTTCACAAATTCAAAACTATAATAAGAAAAATCTTTACCTGAAACTAAATCAGATTGATTATATTGCAAACATTTCATCAAAGTATAAGCTTTTAATGATTCAATATCAGATAACCTTTTAGCCTGAACTTCAATTACATTAAAAATCAAAAAAAACAAAATAATATATCTCATTTTAATTCCCAAAAATCCACTTTTTGTGTTATGCCATTATTAACTTCGGTTGCAACCATCCAAAAATAATATACAGCTGATTCTGGATCATTTTGATCAATTGATGAGTAAAGCAATCCCCTACCATCTTCTCCTCCCTCCCATAATGTAAAATGACCAGTTGCATCACGCCATCCAGTTACCTCAAAAACAATAATTCCATTCTTATTTTTAATTTTTTCAATTATATTATTTCTTACAAAATCTAAACGGTGATCTAACTCTTCTGGCACATATGGGTTAATAGATGAAAGCTTTGGTAATTCTACTGATATATCTGGCTTTTTAAAAAGCGTATATAAATAAGCTTTTAAATCTCTGACACGTATCCAATAGTTCTTTCCATCGTCACCAATAATTGTGCCTCCTTTAGATGGTGCTCTCGGTAGTTGTACTCCTGATCGTATTAAGCCAGCACTCATTCTTAATGCACATGTATTTGCATAGGCATCATTATTTATCTCTCTACCCAAAGCTTTCGAGATTTGCGGATACAAGGTTTCTTTCTGAATAGTATTGTTTGGATAGTTGACAGACATATCTGACCATCTTGGTCTATTAACTTTTAAGGGTTCTGATATAACACCGTCTACTTCTGCTTCGATAGCCATTTAAAGTAACTCTTCATTCAAAATTAATGATTTTTCATTCTTTAAAATATTTTTAATTTTTGCTGCACCATTTTTGATAGTTGCTTGAAATTCTAAAAATTCATTTTGATTACTGATTTTTTCATACACTGGGTTTTTAACTTTTACAGTAACAGTTTCACCATCAGCATAATTTTCAGTTTCTATATGTAAATTGACATCAGTATAAAATCTTGAAGATTCTCCAATACGGTTTTCGTTTTCACCATAACTCCAATAAATTTTTTTAATTTTTTTCTTTAAAGTAAAATTTGTTAAATTCGGCAAAGTGAATAAATTATTCTGTGAACTTTGCCCCCCCACAAACTTATGTTGCCCTGCCTTCACTTCAAACTTACCGCTAGTTGTAGGCAATACACCCGCACTGCTAATCTCAATCTGGCTACCACCCGCAACTAAAACAATTTTTTTGCTCGCTTTGATTTCAACTTTATCTTCCGTGGAAATAATTTGAATACCCTTTCGTGCAATCAAATCTGCCCCATCTCCTTGGGCTTGGATTTCAACTTTGCCTTTGCCTGCATACGCGCGTAAACCTTCTTGTGCTGCAAATAGACTGATCTTGCTTTGTGCATGGGCAATCAAGGATTTTTGACTGCTGAGGTTGATGCTATCGCCTGCACTTTGGCTGATCTGTCCATCTGCTGAAAGATGAATATCTTCCTGACTACTCACAGCAATTGAGTTTGGTGCAGATAAAATCATTAAGGCTTGTTTAAAGGCATCAGCTTTTTCTTTACTGCCTTTTTCGATTTGTCCAAGGAAGTTTTTTAAATTATCCAAGACTTCAAGTGGGTCAGTTTGTTGATTTTTCGCCACTTCACTTAAGGCTTTACTGCTGTTTAAGTTGGCTTCGATTTGTTCTTTCGCCGCTTGTGCGTCGAGGTGCATTGCTGCTGCTTGTTGTTGTGGGTGTGTGC
>NZ_VOZE01000036.1:0-1988 GCF_013419925.1 Acinetobacter sp. YH12045
CACCATTCGGTGTCACAGTCACTTCAACTTGTGGACGGTCAGTATCAACTGTACCTGTACCCGTACCCGGTTGACCTGGGTTACCCGTTGTATCTTCATACGAACCTTCCGGCACAGTGACAGTAATCGTGCTGTCCGTACCTTCTGGAACTTTACCCGTTACAGTGATTGAACCATCTGGTTCAGTCACAGGTGTACCAAACTCAACCACGATATCTTTGCCATTTGGATCTTTGACGATGATTTTATCTGTGGTGATTGAAGATGGATCGGTGTCATCAGGATAAGTCAGTACGATGTCACCATTTGGTGTCACAGTCACTTCAACTTGTGGACGGTCAGTATCGACTGTACCTGTTCCTGTACCTTGTTGACCTGGGTTACCTGATACATCTTCGTATGAACCTTCTGGTACAGTCACGGTTACTGTGCTGTCAAAGCCATCTGGAAGTTGAGCTGTATACGTCAAGCCATCTGCTGATGGTGTGAAGCTGATGGTGTGAAGCTGATGGTGATGTCATCACCATTTCCATCTTTCACCACAAAGTCTTTTGGATCGATGCTCGCTACATTCACATCCGGTACAAATTGAACTGTAATTTTACCTTGTTCTGTAATTTGTACATCCACCGTCGGTGCTTCGTTGTCGAGTCCTGGATTACGGATCGCAGGTTCTGAAGTCACTGTTGGTGTTTTTGCAATTGCAGTGATGCTGTT
Organism: Acinetobacter sp. YH12045; assembly: GCF_013419925.1. Lineage (NCBI taxonomy): Bacteria > Pseudomonadati > Pseudomonadota > Gammaproteobacteria > Moraxellales > Moraxellaceae > Acinetobacter > Acinetobacter sp. YH12045. Next base: position 718 of record NZ_VOZE01000036.1, read on the forward strand.
GTCTGGACCGAGTTCAGTCGCTGGAACTTTTAGGCTCCATTGACCTTGTGGCGTAATATTCGCAGGCTCAACAGTGTACGGTTTACCATTTACAGTGACCGTAATTTCAGCATCTGGATTACTGATGGTACCAGTGATAAGGAATAGACCATCTGGATCAGTTAAGCCCGCCAATTCATCTTCGTTAATCACGTCATCGCCAGCGACCACATTGATGTAGATCAATGGCAAAGATACTTTATCTTGAATCGGTTGTTGGTCTTGGTCTGTCGTTGTTGCTGTAACAAAGTCACCATCTTGTAATGGTGTAGTCGTTGTAATCGTCCATGTTCCGTCAACACCCGCCTTTGTCGGTGGAAGTGTTGTGCCATCTAGAAGTTGTACAACAACGTCTTTACCAGGTTCAGTTTTACCTGTAATCACCGTAATGTGTGAACCGTTTTCGTCCACATCTGGAGTTACACTGGTAATTTTAACAGTAATGAGTTGGTCATCACCTGCTGTACCTGCGTTACCAATTAAATCAGTATAACTACCCGGTTTTACTTCAACCGATACGGTTTGACCTGGCTCTACTTTAAGTTCAACTGACCAGCTATCTGTTGCCTGATCATAAACAGGTTGACCAATTAACTTAGCACCAGTCACAACGAGATCAGTGGCATTAAAGCTGGTTGGATCAATGGCTTCAGAGAATTTAAAGACGGCTGTTGCTGTTGAACTGTTCGCTGCATTTGGAACGATATCAACAGTTACATCAGGGGCACGCGTATCTACTGGTGTACCTTCACCACCATTGGCTTGACCCGGTAAACCTGGATTACCCGTGGTATCTTCATATGAACCTTCAGGTACAGTCACAGTAATCGTGCCGTCTACACCTGCAGGTACTTTACCCGTTACAGTGATTGAACCATCTGGTTGTGTCACAGGTGTACCAAAGTCAACCACGATGTCATTGCCATTTGGATCTTTGACTGTGATTTTATCAGTCGTAATCGTTGATGGATCGGTGTCATCTGGGTAAGTCAGTACGATGTCACCATTTGGTGTCACAGTCACTTCAACTTGTGGACGGTCAGTATCGACTGGTGTACCTTCGCCACCATTGGCTTGACCCGGTAAACCTGGGTTACCCGCGGTATCTTCGTATGAACCTTCTGGTACAGTCACAGTAATTGAACCATCAACTCCTGCAGGAACTTTACCTGTTACAGTGATTGAACCATCTGGTTGTGTCACAGGTGTACCAAAGTCAACCACGATGTCTT
>NZ_VOZE01000037.1:0-1659 GCF_013419925.1 Acinetobacter sp. YH12045
GCCAGGCCTCAGCATTTTATTATGGTGATCCCCTGGGCGAAATGCGCCTGGTAAGCAGAGTTTTTGAAATGTAAGGCCTTTGAATAAGACAAAAGGCTGCCTCATCGCTAACTTTGCAACAGTGCCATTTTAAGCGTTATGCTAAGCCCAGGAAGCCGCAGGATCTTTTGAACCACAACTGCATTAACGTCCGCTATTCTGATACGAGTGGATTGTACGCCTGGGAATTCGAGAAAGATGCTCAGAAATTCAGTCTGAAAGTCAAAGGGCAATATATTGCGAACAGCACGATTCATCAGCTCGATGCAGCATTAGACGGGCTGGGGATTGCCTATATTCCCGAGTATGTTGCAGATGGATATATCAAAAGCGGCAAGCTGATTGCTGTTCTGACCGAGTGGTGTCCATATTTTGACGGCTACCATATTTATTATCCTCACCGCCGACAGGATTCTCCTGCGTTTATGGCTTTTCTGCAAGTTTTGCGTGACAGGTACAATAATGGAATAAGATAAATTTATGAGTAAAGGATTATGTCCACGATAAGCACCTGGGTCGATTCCTGGGAGGCGGCCATGAGGGTAGGGAAGCGCCGTCCCGTCAAGTCAGCGTAATGCTCTGCCAGTGTTACAACCAATTAACCAATTCTGATTAGAAAAACTCATCGAGCATCAAATGAAACTGCAATTTATTCATATCAGGATTATCAATACCATATTTTTGAAAAAGCCGTTTCTGTAATGAAGGAGAAAACTCACCGAGGCAGTTCCATAGGATGGCAAGATCCTGGTATCGGTCTGCGATTCCGACTCGTCCAACATCAATACAACCTATTAATTTCCCCTCGTCAAAAATAAGGTTATCAAGTGAGAAATCACCATGAGTGACGACTGAATCCGGTGAGAATGGCAAAAGCTTATGCATTTCTTTCCAGACTTGTTCAACAGGCCAGCCATTACGCTCGTCATCAAAATCACTCGCATCAACCAAACCGTTATTCATTCGTGATTGCGCCTGAGCGAGACGAAATGCGCGATCGCTGTTAAAAGGACAATTACAAACAGGAATCGAATGCAACCGGCGCAGGAACGCTGCCAGCGCATCAACAATATTTTCACCTGAATCAGGATATTCTTCTAATACCTGGAATGCTGTTTTCCCGGGGATCGCAGTGGTGAGTAACCATGCATCATCAGGAGTACGGATAAAATGCTTGATGGTCGGAAGAGGCATAAATGCCGTCAGCCAGTTTAGTCTGACCATCTCATCTGTAACATCATTGGCAACGCTACCTTTGCCATGTTTCAGAAACAACTCTGGCGCATCGGGCTTCCCATACAATCGATAGATTGTCGCACCTGATTGCCCGACATTATCGCGAGCCCATCTATACCCATATAAATCAGCATCCAGGTTGGAATTTAATCGCGGCCTCGAGCAAGACGTTTCCCGTTGAATATGGCTCATAACACCCCTTGTATTACTGTTTATGTAAGCAGACAGTTTTATTGTTCATGATGATATATTTTTATCGGCACTGTTGCAAATAGTCGGTGGTGATAAACTTATCATCCCCTTTTGCTGATGGAGCTGCACATGAACCCATTCAAAGGCCGGCATTTTCAGCGTGACATCATTCTGTGGGCCGTACGCTGGTAC
>NZ_VOZE01000038.1:0-1504 GCF_013419925.1 Acinetobacter sp. YH12045
TGCGAGTCTTGCCACGCCGAGCACCTGGTCGCTTTCAGCTGTAAGCGTCGCGGTTTCTGCCCGAGCTGTGGGGCGCGGCGGATGGCCGAAAGTGCCGCCTTGCTGGTTGATGAAGTACTGCCTGAACAACCCATGCGTCAGTGGGTGTTGAGCTTCCCGTTTCAGCTGCGTTTCCTGTTTGCCAGCCGGCCCGAGATCATGGGGTGGGTGCTGGGCATCGTTTACCGCGTCATTGCCACGCACCTGGTCAAGAAAGCGGGCCATACCCACCAAGTGGCCAAGACGGGCGCGGTCACCCTGATCCAGCGTTCTGGATCGGCGCTCAATCTGAATGTTCACTTCCACATGCTGTTTCTCGACGGTGTGTATGTCGAGCAATCCCACGGCTCAGCGCGTTTCCGCTGGGTCAAGGCGCCGACCAGCCCAGAGCTCACCCAGCTGACGCACACCATCGCCCACCGGGTGGGTCGCTATCTGGAACGGCAAGGCCTGCTGGAACGGGATGTCGAAAACAGCTATCTGGCCTCGGATGCGGTGGATGACGACCCGATGACACCCCTGCTGGGGCACTCGATCACTTACCGTATCGCTGTCGGTTCACAGGCGGGGCGAAAGGTGTTCACTTTGCAAACTCTGCCGACCAGTGGTGATCCGTTCGGTGACGGGATTGGCAAGGTAGCCGGGTCCAGCCTGCACGCCGGCGTGGCGGCCAGGGCCGATGAACGCAAGAAGCTCTAACGGCTGTGCCGGTACATCAGCCGCCCGGCGGTATCCGAGAAGCGGCTGTCGTTAACACGAGGCGGCAACGTGCGCTACCAGCTCAAGACGCCGTACCGGGACGGCACCACGCACGTCATTTTCGAACCATTGGATTTCATTGCAAGGCTGGCCGCCCTGGTACCGAAGCCCAGAGTCAACCTAACCCGCTTCCACGGGGTGTTCGCACCCAACAGTCGGCACCGGGCGTTGGTCACGCCGGCAAAACGGGGCAGGGGCAACAAGGTCAGGGTGGCTGATGAACCGGCAACACCAGCACAACGGCGAGCGTCGATGACATGGGCGCAACGGCTCAAGCGTGTTTTCAATATCGACATCGAGACCTGCAGCGGCTGCGGCGGCGCCATGAAAGTCATCGCCTGCATTGAAGACCCTATAGTGATCAAGCAGATCCTTGATCACCTGAAGCACAAAGCCGAAACCAGCGGGACCAGGGCGTTACCCGAAAGCCGGGCGCCACCGGCTGAGCTGCTCCTGGGTCTGTTTGACTGACGAGCCTGAAGGCCAACGATACCAATCAAAATGCTGCGTTCACAGCGCCGCGGCAGGGATCCGCCGTGCTGGTTGTCGGAAAAGGAGCCGCTAGTGGGAAAGAGGAGGGTAAATTTTCAGCGTTGCTGGCTCCCCGTCAGCCGGATTGGGTTGCATCGCAGGGGTGTCGAAAGAGTCAACTGCGGTCCAAAGCTGTTGGACTTGGGTGAAAAGGGCGTTTATTCTTCCTATACGT